>JAGLDN010000008.1 GCA_023145575.1 Psychromonas sp. | reverse complement strand
TAATTGCACCGCTTCAGCATATAAAGTGCGTTGCTGAGAAAGCTCAAGGGCAGTCGATAACTGCGAATACATTAAAAAAGAAAGAGTAATATAAAGTAATTTTTTCATAGATACCAAAGTCACAAAGTAAAAGAATATTTGAAATAAGATAACCCCGTCTTCAAAAAAAGGTTACCGAGCACTGCACCATAATATATCAATGCAGAAGATAACAGTATTTTTGTATAATAGTGAGGGATGTCTGCAAAAATCAAAAAAATAAGGGACAAAAGTAGCAAAAAATGAAAAGGCGTATAAACTTAAATTTAAGTATGCATTTTAAGGGGAGTAAGTTAATAAAAAAGAGAGAGTAACAACAAAAAAATCTAATGGAAAGAGTAAAAATACCTTATAAAACAAAATGGTTCAAGGTATTTAAAAATTGAGAGAGAAAACTTTTAAGCAAAAAAATAAAGTACTTACAAAGTAATAAATGTGATCAAGATCACTTTTAAAAAGCCAATAAAAGTTTACTCTGTTTAAGAACACAATGAGTGTCAAACAAGAAGGTGTCCTATATGAGAATTGAAATTACAAGTAAGCAGATTAGCATCACTGATTCAATGCGCAGCAAAATTGAAGAACGTTTTGAAAAATTAGAAAAACTTCAAATTCCCCTAATCAAACCACACTGCATTATTACCAAAGAACCTAAAGGCATTAAAATTGAAGCTACAATTGGGATTCCAAACGGTAAAGTATTCGCACATGCAGAACATGATGACCTTTATACTGCCATCGGTCAGTTATTTCAAAAAATAGAGCGCCAACTTAATAAGCACTTACATAAATCAGAAGCGAACCGAGCTAAAAACAACGGTAAAGATATGTGCCGAAATGGTGACATCTCAGGTGAAGCGCTGGAAGCTGAACCAGCATTAGAATCTGATGCAGAAATTAAGATGAATAAAGAATTCGCTTAATGCTTACTAAAAACAACTAACAACTTTAAGGGAGATCATTTGATCTCCTTTTTTATGTGAACAAAATAATAATTTAGCCCCTCATTATAAACTTGATCCAGCTAACTTAGTTTCGATCAAATAAAAGACTAATCAGCCCTTCTCGTAAAGCGCCACGCGATGGGGATAGTTCCTTGATTGATAAACTTTCAAATAACGCAATAAGAATGCACAACCCACTTGCAAAAACAGCAACTCGAGATGCTTTTAATCCAGCAATTTCAAGCTTATCTATTGATTCGCAAGCAATACATTGCATCATGATTTGTTTTAGTAAATCGATGCTAATAACTTGTTTTAAAGACTGTTCTGCATTGATTTCATTAACGGCTTGAATAGTACCTGATGCGCCCATTGAGAGTGACCAAGACGCTTTCTTTATGGTTTCTTCAAATGGGTAAATAATCATTTTGGCAGCATTAATTGCTTGCTGAAAGTTATGTGCATTTAATTGTTTATCTGCAAAAAATTGATTTAACCAAGTAACACAGCCCATATTTAAGCTTTCTGCAAAATGAATGCGAGGCCCCTCTCCAATAATAAGCTCGGTACTTGCGCCACCAATATCAATCACCAATAAAGGC
>JAGLDN010000079.1 GCA_023145575.1 Psychromonas sp. | reverse complement strand
TAAACAAAGATCAACAGCCCCTAGCCAATGGATTCACTTACATGTTAAATAATAAAAAACTGGAATCTGATTTTAATAGTATATTTAAAATAACCCCTGACGATGACAAGGAGCCTAACAGTTCGTCGATAAATATTTCATATAATAAAATGGACCAAAAATTAGAATTTACTTGGAGTCAAAAAATGAAATTAATGCGTGCGATGCAGATAGTTTCAAAAGTTTCATCAACAGCACACCATCTTTTGTCGTTTAAATTAAACCCAAGTCTTGAAAAAAAGCCGCCGATAAACGTATATTTATACGAAATTTTCAATATGCATCTGGTCTTAGATGATGCATTCCTTGGTATGCTAGCAGGTGTGGTAGAGAGTGTAAATACTGCTTTGAATAGTCACTATCAAGTCATTACATTTGCTGATTTTCGTCAGCCAATATTCAGGTACATTGACAATTTCTACAGTAATATAACGAGAATTGACCAATTATTTCCTACGGCTGAGGAACATCTAAAATTTAGGATGCAAGGAGGTTCAGGCTATTGTATAAAAGTTGAAGATGACATATTTCACCCTTTCATATCTGAAGAAAAAATAGCAGAAATGATTTATTACAACCTAATCCATACTCTTGGGACGGGTTATTTGGACATTATTCTGAATTCTGCAATCGAGTTCTTTCCTAAGATAATACTCCTCATGAAGCAGAAGAAGTGCAATGAATTAAAATCGGTATTGGTCTCGAAACTCGAACATGAAAAACGAGAACAAATGAGGCATCTCGAAGAAATAAAAAGGAGGAAAAATATGAAGGATAATGATTCCAGTTTGCTTAGAAATTGCATTATCAGTTAATTTAATATCACTATGTTATGAAATATTGGTGCGCAAGATGATATCTAAGTATGGTCAAAGAGCAATGTGCGTTAGGTTATTATGCCTCGCGTCTTTGGATAATAACTACCATCTATAAACTCCCATTGAGTATCCGTATCAATACATAACGATTTGAATAACCACATTAATATCCTTATCCTTGACCAAAGGAGATATCGGCGATAAATCGTATTCCATAAACCAAAGGATTCGGGTAGGTCACGGCATGGGCAACCTACCCGTAAACGATAAAGAATACCTTCCATCGTTTGTCGATGTTTAGACTTGTTCTAAGCTCTATCTTCGAGCGAAATGACTTTTACTTTCGATCATAGTTCATCAGTGAGCATTAATTTGGGCATGGTGATCTCCTTGTATTTGTTTTTCGTGAAGTGATTTATACGAGAATACCTTCCACTCTCTTTAACAAAATATTTCTTTGAGAAAATATAAACAAAGATCAACAGCCCATAGCCATTAAAGTTTAAATATCACTTCATTTAAACTACCTGCAAACGATTGCGAAGCTAATCGTTGAGGTGTCATCATACGGTGTCTTGTCTTAGTATTCGAACTGATGACTCAATTTTGCACCTTGGATGGTAACGGGTATAGACTCTTTATCAAGCTCAATATAATTACTGATCAAATATAAAATTCCCTCACTGCCATCTTTGTTTCTTAGATTAAATTCTCAAATGCAAAGTTTAAATTTGTTGAAAAAGTAACCAGCTCAATATATAATCACTACATTTCCTCCGACAAGATATGTGAATAATAAAAAAAAATAAACAACTGACTGAGGCTCTATGATAAACTTTACGCACTTAATAAAAGCACAATAAATCAAACAAAAATAGCCAAGCAATTTGAGTCATCAATCAATGATTTCACGAGAGCTGAAACTCAATACTGATAAGCGAGGTTATATACATGCAGATCTAAGGAAAAGTAGGCTAGCGCTTGTAAATAAAGGATTGCCTAGGTATAGAAGAGCGTCAAGACATTGTTAATGAGCGTACTCTAGTTGGTGATTGGGAAATTGATTTGATCATAGGTAAAGTCCATAGAGGTGCTTTAGTCACAATATTTTATCGACTAACTTGTTATACTGTAACCAAACGAATTTTTGATAAATCAGCAAGAACAGTGACAGATTCAAGGATTGAATTATTGGCACTATTTAAGGATTTAATTTTAACAATCACAAAAGACAATGGTAAATAATTTTCTTATCATAAAGAGGAGTCGAAAAAACTTGGGTCTGGTTATTTTTTTGCAGATCCATACTGTTCATGGCAGCGAGGGTTGAATGAAAATACCAATGGACTGTTACGACAATATTGGTTTAAATCTACTGGTCTTATACTGATCCGCGATGAAGCTGTTCGTAGCAATTTCAATCATAGGTCAAGAAAAGTCTTATTATACCAAATGCCATTCGAAATAATGATGAAACATATGCTAGCACTAGCGGCATGAAGATTATGCATTTGGTGGTTGAATCTGCTATTGGTACTTGAAACATAAATATGCTCGTTTTTTTGTTTTTTTTAGCAGAATATGCCATGGAATAAATACAGATAATAATTAAGGATGAATATGTCTAAGCAAATTGGTTTATTAACAAGAGATACAATTTCATTAGTGCTAGCAGGTGGGAAAGGAGCGCGTTTAAAACATTTAACCTATAATAGGGCAAAACCTAGTTTACCGTTTGGTGGCAAATACAAAATAATTGATTTCACCCTCTCTAACTGTATAAATTCAGGTCTGCGTCGAATCAACGTTCTTACACAATATAAATCCTCTGATTTATTAAGTCATATCCAAAGAGCTTGGGGGAATATGCCTTGGCAACTCGGTGAATATGTTAATATTATTCCAGCGCAACAACAAATAGATGAAAACTGGTACTTGGGAACAGCGGATGCTGTTTATCAGAACTTAGATCTCTTGAAAAAAGAACATTGTAAATATGTACTCATCTTAGGTGGCGATCACATATACAAAATGGATTACAGTAGAATGTTGAGGCAGCATGCAGAAAAAAATGCTGATATTTCAATTTCTTGTGTATCAGTTCCGAGTAATTGTGCAACTGAGTTTGGGGTAATTACGTCTGACAAAAATTTAAAAATTACTCGTTTTGTTGAAAAGTCACCTAATCCCCCTGAAATACCTGATTCACCTGGCAATTCTCTCGTTTCAATGGGCGTTTATATTTTTAACTATGATGTGTTAGAGCGGTTATTATTAAAAGACTCATCACTCGAATATTCTCTACATGATTTTGGTTATGACATCATTCCTGAAGCGATAAAACATGAAAAAGTATTTGCTTATGTTTTTGATAATAAAGCCACCGCTGATGTACAAGCGTACTGGAGGGATGTCGGCACTATCGATCAATACTTTCAAGCAAACTTGGATTTAGTTGTTGTTGATCCAGAGCTCAACCTCTACGATATACACTGGCCAATATATTCAAACCGAGAGATGTTACCAGGTGCAAAATTTATATTTGATTCAGACGATTGCAGAGGACAAGCAATTGATAGTATTACTACAGGGGGTTGTATTATCTCAGGTGCGACCATTCGGCGATCTTTAGTCATGTATAGCTTGGTAATAAATAAATATAGCTATGTACTAGAAAGCGTTATATTACCGAATGTTACCATTGGAGAAAATTGTCATTTATATCGCGTTATTGTTGATGAAAATTGCGTTATTCCAGCAGGCATTTCAATTGGTTACGATAATGCTAAGGATACAGAATTTTTTGAAGTAACTGAAGGAGGCGTTACATTAATAACACAAGTTATGATAGATAATTATGTTTTATCCATTGCTACAAAAGACTGCGCTAATAAAGTAGAAATGACTATTTTATCATAAAGTTCAAACTAATGGCTTATACCAAAATCATTATATATGTATGTTAGCTTATAGATGTAATATGTGTATCAAAAAAAATAAACAGTGATTAGGGAAAAATATGACGCAACACCTTGGTTTATTAACAAGAGATACAATTTCATTAGTGTTAGCAGGTGGGAAAGGAGCGCGTTTAAAACATTTAACCTATAATAGGGCAAAACCTAGTTTACCGTTTGGTGGCAAATACAAAATAATTGATTTCACGCTTTCTAATTGCGTAAATTCTGGTCTACGACGCGTCAACGTCCTTACACAATATAAATCCTCTGATTTATTAAGCCATATCCAAAGAGCATGGGGCAACATGCCTTGGCAACTCGGTGAATATGTTAATATTATCCCTGCACAACAACAAATCAATGAAAGCTGGTACTTGGGAACAGCGGATGCTGTTTATCAAAATTTAGCGCAATTAAAAAAAGAATATTGTAAATATGTACTCATCTTAGGTGGCGATCATATATATAAAATGGATTACAGCAGAATGCTCAGGCAGCATGCAAAAAAAAATGCTGATATTTCAATCTCTTGTATACCAGTACCGAGTCATTGCGCTAGCGAATTTGGGGCCATTATTGCTGACAAAAATTTAAAAATTACGCGTTTTGTCGAAAAGTCAGCTGATCCACCTGAAATGACCGATTCACCAGGCAATTCTCTTGCTTCAATGGGCGTTTATATTTTTAACTTTGACGTGTTAGAGCGGTTATTATTAAATGACGCATCATTGGAAGGTTCTCAACATGATTTTGGCTATGACATCATTCCTAATGCAATAAAACATGAAAAGGTATTTGCTTATGTTTTTGATAATAATGGCACAGCTGATGTGCCGGCTTATTGGAAAGATGTTGGTACTCTCGATCAATACTATCAAGCAAATCTTGATTTAGTTAGCATTGCCCCTGAACTCAACCTTTACGACGAACATTGGCCGATATATTCATACCGAGAAATGTTACCAGGCGCAAAATTTATATTTGATTCTGAAGATTGCAGAGGATACGCAGTTGATAGTATTATAACAGCAGGCTGTATTATTTCAGGTGCAACCATTAGGCGCTCTTTAATATCGATCCGTGTGATTGTTAATAAATTTAGTTATGTACTCGAGTGCCTTATATTACCGAACGCCACCATTGAAGAAGATTGTCGTTTATATCGTGTGATTGTTGATGAAGATTGCGTTATTCCAAAAGGCATATCCATTGGTGAGGATAACGCTAAGGATGCAGAATTTTTTGAAGTAACGAAGGGAGGCGTTACATTAGTAACACAAGGTATGATAGATGACTATACCAGTTATCACTCAAAGTGCAAAATATAGCAAGCATTGAGGTCAACTGATCCTAGGCGTGAAGCTTCCGATCTAACTTCTTCTATCAATACTTTTTAAAAATGAAGATGTTTCCCTCAAATATTGACTGTTGGGGCGACAGCTCGAAAACTATTAAAGTTTATCTCTTATGACGTAAGGATCCAACGTCAGATCGGCTTTTGTTGAATCGAAAGCCGTCTTGCGTTGCAACAATCGAAAAGGGAGTAACCCTAAAAGAATTAACATCTTTCCGTTAATTATACCGAAAACTATTATCTTCGCGAATTGTTGAGTGGTCATCAAATTGCGCATTGCCTTCGTGTCCGATCTGAAGTGGAATAAATCACTTGTATGTATCAGGTGTGCATTGTATTTTTACGTCACAGGGGTATATATAGGATTTTGAGTGTGAGTGGTGTTTAATGCGAAATTACTCAAACTCATTTCAAATTGGATAAGGTTCAATTTTGCATCCTGATCGATAATAAGTATAATTACGTTTTCACCTTGATCTTCGGGAATATATGCAAATTGCATTGGGTATAGAATATGATGGTACGAGTTATTATGGTTGGCAGCGACAAAAAGATGTCATTTCAGTTCAACAAGAATTAGAAAAAGCATTATCGATTATTGCTAATCATAACGTAACGGTCACTTGCGCAGGACGCACCGATGCAGGCGTTCATAGTACAGGGCAAGTTGTTCATTTTGAAACATTCGCTGATCGAAAAGAAGTCGCTTGGACGCTTGGTGTTAATGCTAATTTACCCGCTGATATTTCAGTGAGATGGGTAAAATTTGTTGCTGATGATTTTCATGCGCGATATAGCGCGACGGCAAGGCGTTACCGTTATATCATTTGCAATAGTTCATTTCGTCCTAGTATTTTACGATCTGGACTGAGTCATTATCATGATGTTTTAGACGCGAGGTTAATGCATGAAGCAGGGCAGTTTGTCGTCGGCGAACATGATTTTACTTCTTTTCGCGCATTACATTGCCAAGCGAATAGCCCTGTTCGTACCATTGAATTTTTGAATGTGACTCGTTGTGGTGAATTTGTTATTATTGATATAAAAGCCAATGCTTTTTTACATCATATGGTGCGTAATTTAGTAGGTAGCCTTATCGAAATTGGAAAACAAATCAAGCCCGTTTATTGGCTTGAATCATTAATGTCATTAAATGATCGTTCTAAAGCAGCTGCAACAGCCAAAGCTGGGGGGCTTTATCTTGTTGAAGTTGATTATCCTGCCTGCTTTTCTCTCCCTCGACCAGCATGTGGTCCCGTTTTCTTAGGAGAGGGCGCTTTGTGAATAAAACCTTACCAGAATGGATTTCTTATGTAACGGCACTCCATTCAAATAAAATAGAATTAGGCTTGGATAGAATAACCCAAGTTGGAAAAAAAATGGATCTGATCAGTTTTGAGGGGACGGTTATTACGGTCGCTGGCACCAATGGAAAAGGAACAACTTGTGCTTTTTTAGAAGAAATGTTGGTTGAAGCTGGCTACAAAGTTGGTGTTTATAGTTCCCCTCATATTTTGCGTTATACTGAGCGGCTTCGTATTAACAAAGAAGAATTATCTGACGATGCGCATTGTAATGCATTTTCTGTTGTAGAGCGATATCGTCAAAAAATCCTATTGAGTTTTTTTGAATATGTCACATTAAGCTGTTTATATTTATTAAAGCTAGCACAATGTGATTTTATATTATTAGAAGTTGGACTTGGTGGTAGGTTAGATGCAACCAACATGGTTGATTCTGATCTGAGTGTTATTACGACTATTGCAATTGATCATACAGACTGGTTAGGTAATGACAGAGAAGTCATTGGTTTTGAGAAAGCTGGTGTTTTTCGTCCGTTTAAACCAGTAGTCTGTGGTGAGTATGATCCACCGAAATCACTTATTAATCATGCAAAATCAATTAACGCGCGAATAACGTTTGCTGGTAAAGACTTTCACGCGATATCTTATCGCACAAATTGGCAATGGCAAGGGAAAACCATGTTATCTTTATTACCGTTTAGTGCAATGCCTCAACAAAATTGTTCGACTGCATTGGCTGTCATTGATGCGTTGTCGCTAGATATTAATCCAAACACACTCAAAAAAGCGATCGGTAATGCTGCATTGGCTGGTCGTTTTGAAAAAATAGACATGCAAATTAAAAATGATGTGTATCTTGATGTGGCGCATAATCCGCAGTCAGCTAAATATTTGGCTAAACAACTTAATCGAATCCGCGACGCTAAGTTGGATGCTTGTCGGATCTTTGCAATTGTTGGTATGCTTAAAGACAAAGATTGTAGTGGTAATTTTTCTGAACTCAATGTGATTGTTGATGAATATCAGGTTATTTCACTTGATTGTGAACGGGGAGCAACGGTCGCAGAGTTAGATGTGTTTTTTCAAAATAGCATAAAAACAATAAATAACGTTATCACTTATGCGAAGAATATTGAAGAAGCCTATAAAAACATTCTCCTTCAGATTAATTCATCTGATATAATTGTTGTGTTCGGATCTTTTTATACGGTGGCCGCTTTTTTAAAATTTCAAGGGAGTGAATGTGAATAATCAGTTTAAGAATAGATTAGTGGGTGTGACAATATTCGTTGCGTGTGTGATTATTTTTTTACCTGGGTTGATAAATGGTAAAAAAAAAGTGTATGTTGATAAATTTGTTGCAATACCAATAAGACCAGAATTTAAAAAACATACGCTAAGTTTAGACGCAGCTAAGCAAAACAAAGTATTAGAGGATAATAGCCAAAGGGCTAAATCAGCGTCAAGTGATTCCTCTAAACAAGCGTCAAATGATCCTTCAAAGCTAGCGTCCAATGAAGTCTCAACGAGAGCCTCAAAGCAATCGTCTAAGCAAGAAATACCAGTAGCAAAAAAGAAGAATAAGGCAGTTACAGATGAGACATGGAAAATAAAGGAAGAAGTAAAAACGGTAGCGACTCAAAGTAAGCAGAGCAAAAAAAATCAAGGCAAGTTGAGTCGGACGTCGCATGGTACAAAAGCACTACATTCTCAGGCATGGACAATTCAACTTGGAGCATTTAAAAATGCAAAAAATATAAACACGTTATTGAAGAGATTGAACAGGGCAGGATTTCAAGTACATACAATGCCATTGCATGTCATTGATGGTCAAATAACTCGCGTTTTTGTGGGGCCCGACGTTTCAAAATCGAAACTTGAAAAAGCGATCCCAGCATTGAAAAAACTAACGAATTTAAACGGTCACTTAATTCCTTTTGATGCAGTAAACCCTTAAGCCTTAAATTTCACATGTATAAGAATATTATGAATTGGTTAGATTATACGATTATTGGTTTGATATCTTTTTCCGCTTTAATTAGTGTGATACGCGGATTCACTAAAGAAGCAATTTCAGTAGTTACTTGGCTTGCAGCTTTTTTTATTGCCAGTCATTTCTATGCTAAAGTGACTAAATACCTCACGGCAATTTCAGATAATACACTAAGAGTAGCGGTAGCTATTAGTATACTATTTGTCGCAACATTATTATTAGGCGCATTAATTAATTATATAGTAAATCGATTAGTTGTAGTGACAGGACTTTCAGGCACAGATAGACTATTAGGCATTGTGTTTGGTACCATTCGCGGTGTTCTTGTTGTTAGTGCAATGCTTTTTTTTATTGATTCTTTTACTAGCTTCCACTGCTCAAAATGGTGGACTCAATCTATCTTAGTGCCTGAGTTTGCTACCATTATCAATTGGTTTTTTTCTCACTTTCAACATTCATCAAGTTTTATAAAAAATATTAAATTATAAGATATGCCTAGACGACTTAACGTTAGTTTATAATTTTACAATCTGATGTATCATTTTTTAGTCACATGGGTATAATGTTGTTGCACTTACCAAGGTGATATTGATTGATGGTCAGAATTTCAAATTGAATATTTTTAACCATTAAAGCATGATTGAGAACGAGTCTCGTTATTGCAGTAAGTAAAATTAGCAACTTTTTTTAAAAATGATATAAATTAAGGTTTTAAATATGTGTGGTATCGTTGGTATAGTCGGAGCAGGTCCAGTAAATCAGCGCATTTATGATGCATTAACAGTTTTACAACATCGCGGACAGGATGCCGCTGGAATTATTACCATTGAAGGTGGAAACTTTAAACAGCGAAAAGCCAATGGCTTGGTAAAAGATGTATTCGAAACAAAACACATGCGTCTTTTGCAAGGTAATATCGGCATAGGCCACGTTCGATACCCAACGGCTGGCTGTTCCAGTGCTGCTGAAGCACAACCTTTTTATGTAAATTCACCCTGGGGCTTGGCGCTTGCGCATAACGGTAACTTGACAAATGCAGTGCAATTAAAAGAAATGCTCAAGTCTTCTCGTCGACACATTAATACCAATTCTGACTCAGAAATATTACTAAATATTTTAGCCAGCGAGCTGGATAATTTTAATTCTTTAACATTAACCCCTGAGAACATTTTTTTAGCAATTACGGAATTACACAAAAAAGTTGATGGCGCTTATGCCGTTAACGCTTTGATCATAGGGCACGGTATGCTAGCTTTTCGTGATCCAAATGGTATTCGTCCTCTGACACTAGGCTCCCGTATAATGGAGAATAACCAAACAGAATATATTATTGCATCGGAAAGTGTTGGTCTTGACACCATTGGCTTTACATTTCTTCGTGATGTTGCGCCAGGTGAAGCTGTTTATATTACAGAAAATCATCAATTATATGCTCAGCAATGTGCTGCAAAAACAACGTTATCACCTTGTATTTTTGAATATGTATACCTTGCAAGGCCTGATTCTACCATAGATGGTGTTTCTGTTTATGAAGCACGTCTGGAAATGGGGAGAACATTAGCTGCAAAAATAAAACGAGAGTGGATTGATATTGAAATCGATTCAATCATTCCAATTCCAGAAACCTCAAACGATATTGCCCTGCAAATGTCAATTGACCTTAAGATCCCTTATCGTCAAGGTTTTGTAAAAAACAGATACATAGCCCGCACCTTTATTATGCCAGGTCAAAAAGAGCGTAAAAAATCTGTGCGCCAAAAATTAAACCCAATACCAGCAGAGTTTAAAAATAAATCAGTGTTGCTTATTGATGATTCTATTGTTCGTGGTACAACTTCTGAGCAGATTGTTAGTCTGGTACGAGATTCGGGTGCTAGAAAAGTTTATTTTGCCTCTGCCGCCCCGCAAATTTGTCACCCTAATGTATATGGTATTGATATGCCAATTGCGAGTGAACTCGTTGGATATAATCGTACCGTAGAAGAAATAAATGATTTTATCGGTAGTGACAAACTTATATTTCAAGATCTTCATGATTTAAAATTTGGTATAAAAAAACAAAACCCCAATATAGATGAATTTGAATGTTCAATCTTTGATGGTATTTATATTACTCAGAGTGTTGATAGTAAGTATTTTGTACATCTTGCAAGTATACGCAGTAAAGATGTGAAAAGTACTGAAGTTCATAATGATGAAATAGGGAGTTTAGAGATCTATAACGAACCGTAAAAGATATATACCCATGTGACGTAAAAATGCAATATCAGGCACGAAATTGATAATAAGAATAACGCACAACATTCGACGATTACCTGTGCTAATTGTTGATTTGTATCATTAGCGAAAAAATGTTAATTTTCTATTGGTTACTTCCTATTCGATTATTACAACGTAAGGTTGGTTTTCTAGTCGTTGCCCTAACGTTCAAGCTTTGAGGCAAACATCTACATTTTTAAAAAGTCCCGATGGAACGAGTTAGGCTGGGATTTTTTCCGCATAGGATCTGTTTACCTCAACGTTTGCTATATTTTGTACCTTAAATGATAATGATTTTACTGTTTGTCTCCATCAAGGATGTGAGCAATTTTGTAAATGGTCTTGTTTAACTCATTTATTGTATGGAAATATTAGCCACGATCAAGTTATCCGTTTTTCAAGGCAAGACTATACCCATCACACCTGAAGATCCTCGTTTCAGGACACCTGAGTGATTCATGTTCAAGGCGCAATGCTCCCTTCGGTAGGGTTAATAAAAGACTTTAACCCTTTATTGTTATTCACTTTTCGATTATTATAACGCAGTCTTGGTTTTCGAGCTTGTGCCCCGCGGGCAAGGTAACTTGTACCAAGGAGCGTTTTTATAAAATCTCTATGTAGAATAACTATACTTCAATTTTATACCAAGCTGCCAGGCATAAAATAGCCCTCTCGGTGATTAACTGCGTTGATCCCAGAAGGTCGAATTAAAATCAAGACTTTAATTCTTAACTAGTTGTTCTAAGTAGACTTGTTTAATAACAGTAAGTTTTAACTTTGTTGATTGGCGCCAGAAGCTGCGCACTTCGGGGTTTGAGCTCGTTTTTCTATGAAAAAAACTGCTTCGTTATAACATTCTAAAATGGAGTAACCAATAAATCATTAATATATCTTCGTTGATCCGACGGCTAAACGATTAGCATCACTAATCGTTGATCGACCGGCTGTTACGCCTTGCTCTGATGTCAGAGCTAAAGCCTGATAAAGCAATTTTACGTCATATGGGTATAGATACTAATTCTTTGCAATAATGCTTGTTGAGTTTGAAATTTGAAGTATTATAGTTATCAATTTTAAAGTGATCATTAGGTAATAATAATGGCTTGCTGTGATGTAAAAGGATTAATGCCCTTAGATGAAGCATTAAAACACATGCAAAGTGCGGTTGGCAATGTCTGTGGATCGCTAATGATTTCACTTTCAGATGCGCTTGGCTATGGACTCGCGGTTGACATTTTATCGCCAATGAATGTCCCATCATTTAATAATTCGGCAATGGATGGTTATGCACTTAAACAAGCTGATTTATTAAATTGTGACTCAAATAACCCTGTCACATTACAAATGATAGGCAAATCTTTTGCTGGTCTTTCGTATACTGGTGATCTACCGACAGGGTGCTGTATTCGTATTATGACGGGAGCTATTTTACCTAACGGAGCTGATACCGTGGTAATGCAAGAGCGAGCGCAAATAAATGGACAAGCGATTAGTTTTACTGAGCAACCTCAGAAAAGTGATAATGTTCGTTTCGCGGGCGAAAATATAAAAACAGGGCAATTAGTATTAAAAAAAGGCCATAAATTGACTGCGCGGGATCTCCCATTAATCGCATCATTAGGGATAATCGAAATTTTAGTTTATCGTCAATTAAAAGTGGCTGTTATTTCCTCTGGTAATGAGCTCAAATCGTTAGGTGAGACATTATCAGAGGGGGAAATCTATGATAGTAACCGTTATTGCATTATGGCTTTACTTTCACGTTTAAATGTAGAAGTGATTGATTTCGGTATTATTAAAGATGAGCGTCGCTTAATTTTGGACGCAATTAATAGCGCAGATCAACAAGCTGATGTTGTTATTACTAGTGGTGGCGTTTCTGTTGGTGAGGCCGATTTCATTAAAGAGGTGTTAACTAATCTTGGCGAGATTATATTTTGGAAGTTAGCTATTAAGCCAGGCAAACCCTTTGCTTTTGGGAAATTACCAAACAGTGTATTTTTTGGTTTGCCAGGTAACCCTGTTTCTGCATTGGTAACACTTTACCAGCTTGCAGTGCCTGCAATGATAAAAATGAGTGGCGTTAATAAGCCGGATACATTACGTTTAAATGCGAAATCAGCCGATCTACTTAAAAAAAATCCTGGCAGAACAGATTTTCAGCGTGGTAACTATTACGTTGATCTACAAGGTCAATTAATTGTTGAATCTATCGGCGCCCAAGGCTCGGGCATATTTAGTTCAATGAGTCGTTCAAATTGTTTTATTGTTTTAGAGCAAAATAGAGGTAATATTGAAAAAGGCGAAATGGTCGTCATTGAACCTTATTCATATTTGATTAATTAATATATGTCATGGCACTGTAAAATAAGCACAGTACATAGGAACACAAAATGATAAATACCGATGATATTCGAATTAAAGCAATAAAAGAGCTTCTTCCTCCTGTTGCATTGCTGGAACGCTTTCCTATAACAACAAAGATAAGTCAAACCGTTGTTGAATCTCGGCAGTCTATTAGTGATATTTTGCGTGCAAAAGATGATCGTTTACTTGTCATTATTGGTCCATGTTCAATTCATGGTATTGAATGTGCTTTAGAGTATGCAGGGCGCCTTACGTCTTTACGGAAAAAATACAAAGGTAGCCTGGAGATTATAATGCGTACTTATTTTGAAAAACCTCGTACAACGGTTGGCTGGAAGGGCCTAATCAATGATCCACAAATTAATGATACGTTTAATATTAACGAGGGGTTAAGGATTTGTCGTAAATTATTATTAGAAATTAATGCAATGGATCTACCGACTGCGACAGAGTTTTTAGATATGATAATCCCTCAATATATTGGTGATTTAATGGCTTGGGGCGCTATTGGTGCGAGAACAACAGAATCTCAAGTGCATCGCGAGTTGGCATCAGGCTTATCTTGCCCCGTTGGTTTTAAAAACGGCACGGATGGATCGATTAAAGTTGCAGTCGATGCCATTGGTTCAGCAAATTCCTCGCATCATTTTTTATCAGTCAATAAATTTGGGCATAGCGCAATCGTTGAGACGCACGGCAATAAAGATTCTCATCTTATTTTGCGCGGTGGTAAAGGTCCTAATTATAGTGCTAAAGATGTTGCACTAGTAAAAAAAGAGCTTAATAAAGCCAGACTAAATGAAACCTTTATGATTGATTTTAGTCATGGAAATTCAGAAAAAAAATTCGAGAATCAAATGAAAGTTTGCACTGATGTCTGTTCACAAATAGCCAATGGCGAGAAAGCAATTACTGGGGTAATGGTAGAAAGCCATCTTGTGGAAGGTCGCCAAAATATGGTTGATGGCGTCGCTGTGATATATGGGCAAAGTATTACTGATGCTTGCATTGGCTGGCAAGCAACTGAAGTTTTACTTGAGCAATTATCGCAATCCGTGTCGGCGCGTAGAGCTTAAAAGCTAAGTGTGTATCACGCATTGTGATCGTATTGCGATCTGATTGGCAGAAAGGTATATATCCATACGATTATTAGGTGAAAATTCAGATAGACATGGCAAGTTAGCCGTTGGTAAATATGATCGTTTTGTTGTTAAGAGAGTAAACGATGTTAAAATAATTAACAAAAGCGAGTGATTCTAAAAAAAAGGCACCTTGACATCAGTCTCTTGATTCGGCAATTCATCTTCAAAGTAGTCCTCAGCTTCTACAGCAACTTCAACATCGCCTTCAACAAATTTGTATTTATCATTAGCACAACTTTCAATAAAGTAGGTCCAAACGTATGGATTTAAAAGTGCTTGTAAAGGACTCTGATGGGCAAACTCCCGGCACTCCTCTCTACTACTTACATAACGTTCGTTCAAATCGCATTGTTCTGTATCTAAAATTTGTACCATGAGTTCTCGATAGATGATTTTTGCTCTATCCTTTGCCGTTGTATAAATATGAAGCATACTCTTGCCAACATATATTTCAAAGGTAGTTCCAATAATAATTGCAGGCTTGTTAAATTCTCGAGTTGCATCATAAGTTGCTATATTAAGATCTTGCATTATTGCATATTGGTCGCTAGAGTCAGGGCGTACATCAATAAATGTTAGCGTCAATGTACAAGTCGTTAATATTTCATATATTTTAATAAGTCCATCTTTTACGCGTTGCTGTGTATCTATGTCATTAGCGCCGAAGTAGAGAGCTAATCTTTTCAAATATTGATGAAAGCCAACTTGATCAGTAGCTAAATGATGTCCAATGAAGTTAACATTATTACCTTTAATTTTAGGGGGCGGCCGAGTAGAGTTAGCAGCATCTACTCCTATTTTAGCAAATTCAATAGTAGCCTCGACAGCTTCACTTAAAATAGCCTGTTGATTCATAGTAAAACATTCATCTGCTGATAGTGGTGCATGATCATTAAGCCTATTGCCTTGAGCATAATTAAATTTGTTGTGTTGATCTATATACGGACTGAATTTAATGAATATCATACCCGGCTTAACTATTTGTTTTTTCTGCTTCGGTTTCTGCTTCCGTTTATACTTTCCGTGGTATACGTCGTTAAAAAATTTCGCGATCCCCATTTTTTATTCCTCTTTTATTCATACCTATGTAACGTAAAGTTGCTTTGTATGGTTTTAGTTCGAATATCAGTTTAATGAACAACATTCGAACTATTAATGATTAGCGGAGCTAATCATTTGCCTAACGAATTAACAGAGGATATTAATTATTGATTATTTATCCTCTTTTTTCAAGTTATTTAACGAAGGATGGTCTTGTTTTCATACAGAAGCAGAGCAAAAGCCACGCAACGCTTAGCTAAATGCACCAATAAATAAAGTTATCACATATTGTTCATAAAGATAAGTTGGTCTAAAACAATTAATAAAAATTAAAGTTTTTATTTTAATTTGACTCTAGATAATTTTATTCCGCTCATTTTGGCATAATTTGCCGATCTGACGTTTCACCTTGATAGTCGCATGGGTATATATTCGAATCAAAAGCTGAAAACGATAGAGACCAGCCCATGTTTAGTATTACTCTTCAGGTGCAAGCCAACGAAGAGAGATAATTCATGGACTTGGTAGATAAATTAATATCACTATAATTTGATGATCTGCAATGAATATCAACACATAATTCACGCACATGTTGAAAGGTTTACCAACGTTAAGAATGTTTCATTTACGGATGAGAAAGTACTGACAATATATTATTAGTTTGTCTTAATAGGTTATCGAACAATCGAAACGATACGATACATCTTTATGCTCAAGATCACCTGAGTGACAAGTTCGCAAAGCTCCGTGGTTACGCTGCATTCATACATCGAGTTAACAAATTATCAAATGGGTTTATTGCATTGATATCCTTTTTGCAAACGGAAAAAATTCTAAATACGATGACAGTGTTTATTATATTGATCCGTTTCCTATTCCACTCGATAATAATAACTATGCTTACAGATAAATTGCTATTTGGTGATCAAGCTTACAAAAGCCAGATAAATACAACGTTGAGTTAGAGCAGGTGTAAATGGTATTGACCCTTATAAAAAACTAAAGGAGCACAAGGACTTATCGACAGGACAAAAAATATTTAAATGCAATATCATGTATGAGGCAGCCGATTGAAGCCTTATTTGCTTGGCTCAATAAAGTTACCAGCATTGGAGATGCATCAAACGTACGTTCGTCATCAGAGTTACCTACATATATACTCTAGATCTTTGATAATGCTTAACATTTAGAAAAAACAACTTGCAATTTATAGTGAAGAGATCAGACTACAGATATGCAAATATCATTAGCCTATATACCAATGTTACTTCGAAATGCAACGTCAGATTGGCAAATTGTGCTAGGCTCTATACATAAAATTTTGCTCTTAGTAAGTAACTACGTTAATCACCAAAGCTCGAATTAAAATAAAGACTTTAATTCTTATCGAGTCATTCTAAGTCGAAATTTTATAACTTTATAACTTTGTTTATTGGTTTAAGTTGCCTTGCTCTGTAGGCGTTAGATAGAAAGCTTAATCTGCGCTTATCAATTGAAAAGGGAGTCACCATTAACTTATGTGGTGCCTTTACCTTAATTAAATGCATTTTATTTATTTAACAGTACATCAGCTTCAATCTTATCCAAGTGTCCACTCAGAGGATCAATAAATTACGATTTATGTTTTATACAACTAGCAACAAAGTTGACCCAGCGATCGAGATGTAAAATGGCTTGATCTGGATCTTTCATCGTTATGTTTCTGCAGTGTGTTGCTTTACAAATAATGCAACCTTGTATGTTATTTAGACTTGTCGTTAATACTTCCTTAAGTATAGTACGATAGATCATCAAAGCTCTGTAATGTGCATCTGATCTAATTTGAAGTAGATATTTACCAACATATACAGGAATGCCAGGTGTTGGTATCGGATATCCCCCTACATGCCCATATTCACTATTGGGGTAAATTATTTTATTCCGAATATCATAAAACGTTATAATTTCTGTGTCATCAGTTAATATAGCATGAATTTTATTTAATGCCTCTTTTACGTGTAGCTGAGTGTCCACGCTATTTGATCCGAAACAATTTTTTAGGCTTTCCATATGATTTTTAAAGCAAACTTTTTCTTCAGAGAACCTTTGTCCATTATAATTTAGCTGATTACCGTTAGTTTTACCTTCATTGCAATCAACGTCAGCAGCAGCAATTACTGCGTCTTCAGAATAATCAATGGCACCCATCACCGCTTGTCTTAATAGAATTTTTTCATGCTCATTAAACTTGCTCTCCTGCTCCTCATCGGAAAATCCTTCGTAATCCAATTGAGTTGCCCAGTTCCAATAGTCAGGATCAGAGGGATCGTTAACGTGTTGTTTGCTTATATTAATTATTGGCTCTGGTTTTCCATATTCACGAAATAAAATACATATTTCTTGGTGTTTTGTTGGCTTATTGTGAGATCGTAAATTGAAAAAATCAGCTAGTTTGCTTTTTATTGTCATTCTTATTCTCCTTTGCCTTTATCCTTATCAATAAGGCTCGAATATTTTGTCTTAGCGGCTGTATGTTTTACAACTATCGAGGGAGAACACTTATAAATTAACAAAAAGAACAGAAATCAATAACAGATCGCCCAGCACCAGTAGGTTGAACGGAAGATACCTGAACCATGATGAAATATCAATCTTTAAATGCAAATTATCATTGTGATTCATGTTCATTTTAATCAGTATTTCCGACTTAATTAATACAGGTGATTATTTATTGTCTCTTGTACATTTCACGTGGATAAAATTTTAGAATTTACTTTAGAGAAAGCTAGGGGCTGTTGATCTTTCACAT
>JAGLDN010000078.1 GCA_023145575.1 Psychromonas sp. | reverse complement strand
GAATTTAGTTGACCACGTCAGTTGTGTCGATAATTTTGTGAGTATAGCTTCTTTTGGTCAAGCTAAAAAAGATTGGTTTGAAAACTATTTAGTCCTTCCCAATGGGATGTCAAGCCATGATACATTTAATGATGTCATCAATAGACTTGATCAAAATAGTTTTGCACTGTGTTTTAGAACGTGAATAAAGCAATTAGCAACACAGTCCGAAAGTGTGATTGCTGTTGATGGAAAAGTGTTATGAAGAACATTCAATAAATCAAGTGGTGATAACGAAATTTGGCTTGTTAATGCTTGGTCGGTTGTAAATAACATGTGCTTTGGTCAAATTCAAGTTGATGAAAAATAAAATAAAATTAAATAACAGCGATCCCAAAACTGCTGGAGTTACTTGATATTAAAGGTGCCACCATCACAATTGACGCAATGCGATGTCAAACTAAAATAGCAGACAAAATAGTTGATTTAGATGGTGATTTGGTACTTGCATTAAAAGGTGATCAAGATGAACGCCATGAAGATGTAAAACTATATCTAGAGTCAAATTTAAATCTAGTCTTAATCAATTAGATTTTTCAGAAGAAGTCCATGGTGATCACGGTCGAATAGAAACAAGGAAATCTGGGCTTTGTACTGACGTTGATTGGCTAACAGAACGTCATCCAAAGTGGAAAACAGTAAAAGGGATTGCAGTAATAGAATCTGAACGATTGATTGGTAAGAAGCTGTCAATTGAACGTCGATATTACATCACAAACCACTTAAATAAAGATGCTAAATTTATAAATGAAACAGTTCGTTCTCACTGGCGTGTAGAAAACAATCAACACTGGCAGCTTGATGTAAGCTTTTATGAAGATAGTTGTCACTTAAAAAGTGGAAATGCAGGAGCTAACTTCTCGGTTTTAAATAAGGTATCATTAGCTTTTCTTAAAAATGAAAAAACAGCGAAAATGGGTATAAAATCAAAAGATTAACGGCAGGTTGGGATGAAAAATATTTAATGAAAGTCTTAACTATTGGCTTTTAAAATGTTGCCTATTTATAACCCGTTTGCCCTGATAGATACCTTTTAAAATGATTTGAAATTTTAGTAACTGATGTTATGCAGTAGGCTATACCCTTAGATTAAAAACCTGTTAAAGTGACGTAATGCATAAAAACAAACAAATATTTAAGCTGTATGTTGATCGCTTTGTAACTCCATTTAGCAAGATTACAACAACTGGCTTATCTAATCTTCTAGATGCAGATATTAGTACTGATTAAATTACTCGCTTCTTATCCCACAAACAGTTTACTTCTGCTGACTTGTGGTCAAATCAAAAAATAATTTACGCTAAATTGTGCTTGATTATCACGTTTTAATCTTTGACGACCCAGTTCTATCTTAACCATTCTAGAGTGAAAATGAGCTTATTAGCTGACACTTTGATCATACTGTAGGTCGCTGAGTCAAAGGCATAAACTAACTTAATTGTATTTATCATGTTGGACAATCAACGATCCCAGTTGGCTTTAAGTTCATTAAAAAAGAGATTCAATACTCAAGAGTTGTGACTTGCAAACTAAAAATAATGGGTAGTATTACTAAAAAGTAGGATTTAATTTCATGTTTAAAGCATGCAAGAAAAATCACTTGAAATGGTGCTACGTATGAGCAGACAGTTGGTTTTCATCGTATTGATTCATTAGATTAGTCAGAAGCTCCGATATACGGTTGGGTAAAAGAATGGATATGTCAATACTTTTACATGGATAATTCTTTAAAAACAAAGATGGTAGTGAAGAGATATTATATTTGATCAGTAATGATGTTGAGCTTGATAATCAATCAATAGAAACTATCTATTAAAACAGATGGAAAGTTGAAGTTTTTCATAAAAACATAAAATCAAACACAGGGCTCGCAAAACCCCCTGCTAAAACAAAAAAGGCACAGGGAAACCATATTTTCATGTCATTGC
>JAGLDN010000077.1 GCA_023145575.1 Psychromonas sp. | reverse complement strand
GAGTGCCTGAGCCTTAAAAAGGACTGACGACGTTCGGTTTAAAAACGAAGCTTTACATCAAAGCACAAAAAGCAGAAATTGAAGCCTTACGCCTAGTGCAGGCCTCAACTATGTAACATTAGTTAATTAATGAAAATTTAACTTAGGAAATATTTTCAAAAAAATTGAAATATGAACAACACTAAAATTTATATTATAAATTATCAGCGTTAGTGGAGAGGTATTTTGCAACGCCTTCAGTTGTTGGTTCCATTGCGGGTAAATCTTTTTTCCACTGTGCAGGACAAACTTGACCGTGCTCTTCATGGAATTGTAATGCATCGACCATGCGTAGCATTTCATCTATATCTCGACCTAATGGAAGATCGTTAACTATTTGATGGCGAACAATACCTTTCGCGTCAATTAAGAAAGATGCGCGCAAGGCAACGCCCACACTTTCAAGCTCTACATCATAGGCTTTACAAATTGAATGATTTGTATCTGCGACCAGAGGGTATTGAACATGTCCAATACCGCCATCGTTAATTGCTGTATTACGCCAAGCGTTATGTGTAAATTGAGAATCAATTGAAACCCCGATCAGTGCTACACCTTTTGATGCAAATTCATCATGACGATGATCAAATGCTATAAGTTCAGAAGGACATACAAAAGTGAAGTCTAATGGGTAAAAAAATAGAACTGCTTCCTTACCTTTTTTGAAATTTTTAAAGTTGAAGTTATCAACTATATCTCCATTACCTAAAACAGCAGCAGCCGAAAAATCAGGAGCTTCTTTACCTACTAATACTGACATTTTATTTTCCTTTTTTGTAGTAAAATTATTATATAATATGGTTGCGCATATGCGCGTTACCAATTAAAGTGCTTTATTTAGTCGCGAGTTCGGACATAAAAGCAAGGCGAAGTTTGATGATATCTTAACGTTTGCCATATTGAACCTTGAATGGAAAAGGCTATAACTAGCTATCGTCAATTGTGTGTCATTATTTAAAATAGGTATAATATTTTAATGACTTACTTAATAAAAAAGTAAAAAGAAGAGTTTTTGTCGCATTTATTAAGCACCCAAAAAACTTTCTAAATATCAGCATACTTGAATAGTGTATAAATGTCATTTTTTTTAGTGACAAGGCTAATATGATCATGGCAAGATATTATAAACCTTAGATTCAATTCTCATGTGCATAGCTTAAATTAATAGGAAAAATAGCCAGTTGAGTATATCTTCACTACTTTTCCTCCGACAATAGATACAAATAATTAAAGAGTATACACAACTGACTGAGGCACTAATAAACAACAGACCTTAAATCGATCTGTGATGACTCAGTTAGGCTTAACTTAATTCAGTTGAATAATAGGTCAAGTAAGATGCTATTATTTATAACACCATTTCAAATGATGAAAAACTTACGTTAGCACTAGCAACTTAACTATTATGCACTTTATGGTTAAATCCGCCCAATATAAAACCTTATAAAATAATTTTATTTATTACTTAAAAGGAGATCAAATAAGGAGTTAATTTATTTCATGAACTTATTATGATCTGCAATTAACGCTACAAAAAACACAATCTATTAGCTATTTTATTCACTTCAATTAGTGCAGTGATGTCTAGGGCTACAGGCTGGGAGGATATCGAAGATTTTGCTAATTTAATGTTAAACTTGCTTCTTCAATATTGCTCTTTTGAATGTGGAATACTAAGAAACATGACATTATTGCTCGTGTTATTTGTCGTTTGATCGCTGATGAGATTGAATCCTCATTTCAATCTTGGATTTCTTCTTTAATCAAAGTAACGAACTCAGATGTGATTGTTATCGAGGGAAAAACTATAGGGCGTTCTTTCTCAAAAAACATCGCCAAAATGCCCTTCACAGAGTAGGCATTTGATGTTGCCAGCATCAACTAGTCCTAGGTCAAGCAGCCGTCGATGTTAAAATGAATGACATTACAGCTATTCTTGAGTTATTGTCAATGCTATACTTATGTTTTATTTTTACGTCACACGGGCATAAATAAGGTGAGTTTTAAAACGAAAATGCGAGCGAAGTAATTTCAACATCCTTCGAAAAATAAGAGTGGCATTATTTAAACAAGATGAAGCTAAAAAGGCGAATATAGCCCACCCCAAAAACATGGCAGGCTTAGATGACTATTATCGCTCAACCCTTTTGAATTCAGCGATTAAAATGCGCTAACCGTGTTAATATAATGAATTTTGTGCATTTATTGGATATATTTTAAGCTAGGGTTAATTATTACGGATTTCTGACAAATTTAGAAAAGTCTGGTTTTCGTTTTTGGTTATAGGCATTGCGACCTTCTTGAGCTTCTTCGCTCATATAGAATAACATTGTAGCATTGCCTGCAAGCTCTTGTAGACCAGACTGACCATCACAGTCTGCATTTAATGCGGCTTTTAAGCACCGAAGAGCCATTGGACTATTTTGTAATATTTCACGACACCACCGAACGGTCTCTTTTTGTAAATCGGCAAGTGGAACAACTGTATTGACTAGGTCCATCTTCAAGGCTTCTTGTGCATCATATATGCGGCATAAGTACCACATTTCACGCGCTTTTTTTTGACCAATGATACGTGCCATATAACTTGCACCCCAGCCGCCATCAAAGGAGCCTACTTTTGGACCTGTTTGGCCAAACTTTGCATTGTCGGCAGCTATCGTTAGATCACACATCATATGTAAAACATGGCCACCACCAACGGCATAACCCGCAACCATAGCGATAATGGGTTTAGGGCATGTTCTAATTTGTCGTTGGAAATCTAAAACATTAAGATTCATACCGCCACTAATTTCATCCTTATAACCAGAATCACCACGAATGCGTTGATCTCCACCCGAACAAAACGCAAGATCGCCTTTTCCCGTTAAAATAACAACCCCAATATCAGGATCATAACGTGCGTCATTTAAAGCTTGGATCATTTCATTAACCGTTTGTGGACGAAAAGCGTTGCGTACTTCTGGACGATTAATGGTTATTTTGGCGATACCATCAGCTTTAAAATAAGTAATATCATTAAATATTAGTGAACTTTGCTTCCATGTAATGGGAGCATATAAATCTAAATCAGTCATTTATGTAACCTTTGTCGTGAGGAAAGTATTCATAATTTGTGAGTATTGTTGTGGTTCCGCGTGATGTATATTATGACCTACACCTTGAAATGAATGAATTTCAATATTTTTAATATCAATAAAGTGCTGTGAAATAGCTTTAAATTTTTGATCGTTCTCACCAAAAAGGTAAAGGATCGGCAAGTGAGATTTTAGTAAAAAAGGCAGTGCGTATTGTTGTTCAGAAAGGCTTGCTGCCATCAATGCATTTGCTAGGCAAGCACCTGAATTATTAAGCTTTTCGGTAATTAATATTTTTTTTTGCAAAGGGTTTAAATCTTCAAATACATCTTGCTTATACCACTCGTTAAGCGTTTCCTCTATAGAATTAAACGTAAATTTATTAGCCCATTTTTGATCGTTAATAGCACGTTGTTTTTTTTCATCCTGAGAAATTAAACCAATATGCGATGATTCGAGTGTCAGTGATAATATATTTTTGCTGGTTTGAGTGCGAGTATGATCAAGCGCAATCCTTCCGCCTAATGAATAACCAATTAAATGAAATGAGTGAACATTCAAGTTATCTAAGCATTGAGTAATAAGTTGATGGCATTGTGTAAACCCATTATTTATGTGAATGTCAATATGTGCTGATTTTCCATGACCAGGCAAATCAATTAATATGCAGTAAAAAAAATTTTTTAGTGGCTCAATAACAGTATTCCAATCGTTTGAATTGCCTAAAAAACCATGCAGAAAAACAACGGTTGGATTAGTTGGCGACCCTACTTGTCTACTATAAAGTGGCATGTTGAATTAATTCCTTGAGTTGATTTAGTTGATCATGGGTTTGATTATTATCTAGGCACACTTCAATGAGTGAAGCGCTTGGATTTTTTTGATTAATAGCATCTTGATAGTTTTTTGTAAAGGTATCAATACAGTGTGGTTTGTAGTAAGTAAGTCCAAACTGATCACAAATAGACAAAAAGGTATACCCATGAGGCATCTGATAATAAATTTGTTTTTGTTTTTCAGGGATTGGCAACAAATTGAAAATAGAACCTCCATCGTTGTTTATTAATATGATAATAAAGGACTCGTTTATATGTTTAAGTAGTGTTAATGAATTTAGATCGTATAAAAATGAAAGATCACCAATAAGGAGTGACATTAGTTTCTTTTTTTGTTTGGCAACCCCAATGGCAGATGCCAGTAGACCATCAATGCCACTTGCTCCTCTATTCGTAAAAATTTCACCGTTATGTTGTTGCATAAACATATCCACAAGACGTATTGGCATGCTATTACCAATAAATAAAAGTGTTTTATCTGGGAGTAATTTATCCAGCGATAGTACTATATTAATTTCATTAAAAGTATTTTGTTCGAAAAAAGGTCTAATAATTGAGATGTTAACTTGTTTAGACATTAAAAATAAATTATTTTGCCACTTTTTATTGATGTTTAATTTCAGAGGTAAATAGTTTTTTGCCCATGTTGTAATATCACAGTTGAATCGCTTATTGACTTTGTGGGTTGGATCAATACGCTCATTACCTTCATTAACTATCCAATACTCCCCAGAGAAATCATGAATAAATTGAGTTAATCGCTTAGAAATTAAGCGATCTCCAAATTGTATAATAATATCTGCTTTTGATAGTTGTTTTACAAAGTCATCGCGCAGCAAGCATAAGTCATAATAAACAATATTATTGGAAACATTAATTGATCCTGATTGAATATCGGCGAATAAAGGGCAGTGGTTTTTTTTTGCAAAATCGGTAATATATCTGTTATGAGTAATAGATTTTAATCGGGCAAGAATAAAAAAAACCTTTTTTTTTGTAGGAATTTTTGGCTGGCGAGGGTGATGAGGCTCAGTTTCTATATAATGTGTAAATGGTTTTTTATTTAATATCCAGCCTTTCAAGCTAGCTAAATATGCTTGGTAATCGGTCTCATTTTCTGACGGATAAAAGGGCTCTGAAATAGGGAAGTTAAAATGTACAGGCGTGCCGAGTTGTTTCTGTTTTTCAATCACTTGATCAATGGTTGTTAATAAAAATTCAGGTTGAATATCTGTTGATGGTGTTGGTATTTGAGTGAAAAAACAATGTGCATTAGAAAAGATACCCTGTTGATCTATTGCCTGATTTGCTCCGCAATTTATTAATTGTGCGGGTCTATCTGCAGAGATTATAATTAAAGGGATCTTGCTTTGTTTGGCTTCGACAATTGCAGGATATAGGTTAGCAACAGCAGTGCCAGATGTTGTAATAATGGCAACGGGTTTTTGACTTGCTTCACTTAACCCTAGAGCAAAAAAAGCAAGCCCTCTTTCATCAAAATGAAGATGCTTTATCGTTTTGGGGTGATTTGCAACGGCTAAAGTAAGGGGGGTTGACCGAGCGCCTGGACCTAGGCAAAAATCTAAAACTTTTAGGCGGATTAATTCTTCAATAAAGAGATATGCCCATAATAAATTAATATTAGAGGCACTTGTTTTTATATGGTTTTTTTTCATTGGTTACCCATTTATTATCAATAATACTCAACAAGGTTGAAATTTTACTATTAAGCTCTTGCCACTCTAAATTTGCAATTGATCCCGCCACAATGCCCGCACCCGCGAATATTTTTATTCGTTTTTTTAATATCAACGCACTACGGATCGCTACACAAAAATCACACTTTTCTTGTCTAATATACCCCACAGTCCCTGTATACCACCCTCGCGTATAAGGCTCATTTTCTACGATGAATTGTAATGCAGGTAATTTAGGAAATCCTCCTACAGCGGGTGTTGGGTGTAATTTATTTAGCAGCAGCGTGTTTGTGGTGCCTTTTTTTAGGTGAGCATAAATTGGGACACATAAATGCTGGACCTTGTGTAACTGCATGACATGTGCTGGTGCTTGTTGAATATCATCGCTTAATTTCTTTAAATTTGTAATGATAAATTCTTGAACAAAGTAATGCTCGCGATGAATTTTTAAATCATTGAGCAAGCCTTGTAATAAAGCAGCATCTTTTGGTTTATCATGACTTCTATCTACCGTGCCTGCTAATGCTTCTGTTTGTAATGTACCTTTATTACACAAAAATAAACGCTCAGGAGAACAACCGATAAAAGTAGCATTATTTGAAAATTGAAATGAAAAAAGGAAGCTTGTTGGATTTTTTTTCTGCCATACATTAAGAATATTCCAATGGCAAACATCATTGTCACAAATTAGTTCAGTTTCACGAGATAATACAACTTTTGGTAATTGTGCAATATTTTTTATCGCTAAATTAACAAGCTTTGCCCACTCCCCTTTATTGGGTGTATTTTTTCTGCCGATAATGTTAGAAGATGCGCTAGTTAATTGGATGGGTGCATTTAGATGTTGAACAAGCGTGATTGTTTTGTCGATGGCATATTTTCCATCAAAATGACAAATCAGATTTAATGAATTATTTTCTAATTTAAATTCGAGGGCGGGCCGAATAAATTTTATCGCGGGAAAATCAGACCATTGTTTACCTTCCTGTTGAAAAGCCAGCCCACCAAAATAACAAGATTGGTCATCTGTCTTAGGCACTTTTGATTGTTCGCTAATTGATCCAAAACATGCAATGGTTTGCATGGCATCTTTATCTTGCCAATAAATAATGGGGAATAAGTTTGTTGTGTGTTGCTGCCCCTTTAATAGTGGCAATAATTCAATTTTATGTAATGAAATTTTAAGATTCAATAGAGGGCGTTCGCCTTGTTCCTTTTTATATGCAATGAGCTGTTGGATGATTGAGTTTTTCATTATTTAACCTAATATCGGGTTAATGATTTATTTGTATAGCCTTTTTACCTCAACATGCAATATCTGGCACTAATTCGATGATCAGCAAAGGTAAAATAAACGCCAAGATGTTAATTCTTGGCTGGTTATTCCTTTGCAATTGTTGCAATGTAACGCGATCCTTATTTTCATAATAATTGAGTTCATGCATCAACGGGTAAAGCCACTCGTACCGATTGGCAAAGTTAAAAAGTATCTATAGCGATAGCGATAAACCCGTGAATAATTAAATTTTTTATTTTAATTCTCCTAATAGGAAACTAACTGCGTTACCCATTGATAGGACGATTTTATGCCTCGTACTTTCTCACAATTTACTTATCAGACGTTGCATATTTAGGTAAAATAAGTGTCTTGATATTTAAACAATATAACAGGTATTAATACCCAGTGCTCAAGTAATTGTATTTATCCAATGAAAATCAATTAAATTATTTACTAATTGCTAATCGCTAATCGCTACGAAGAATGTATTTATTATGTTCGAAGGTGAAATAAACAGGATGCTTAAATTGTAAAAGTAATAGTGGCAATTTATCATTGAATTGCCGATTTTTCTCTGTGCATTATCTGTGCATTAATTGAAAATAAATTTATTGTATTTGCCTTTATTTAATGGTTATTATAACTATTACAACATACTTTATATGGCATCATCTAATCTGACGCCTGTCATTGTGGGTGATTACGTTTTAAAATAAATGAAATTAGTTGCTTTTTTAGCGAGGAAAACGGCAGCACGCTAGGGTAGCTGGGCATTATTGTAAACAGTAAAAAAGAGGGTATATAATGTCAGATCGTGAAAAATCATACTCTGAATATAAAAGAGAGATGACAAATAGGCTATCTAAAAGCACGGATGATCAATCTGCTAACGACCAGTCTCAACTAACCGATCACCTATTTTTTGAGTTTCAGTCTCAGCTAACAGATAAATTAGAAAAAGAGGTCATCGCCTTTTTAAATACTCGTGATGGTGGCGCGATCATCATAGGAGTAAATGCTCATGGTAGTGTGTTGGGGCTTAATGATGCAGATCGTCTTCAGTTAAAAATAAAATATCGTTTAAAACATAATATTAGCCCATCTACAATGGGGTTATCTGATGTTGTAGTGATGAGCCAACAGAGTAAACAGCTGATTAAAATAATCATTGCTGGTGGCAGTGAAAAACCATACTACCTTAGCAAAAATGGCATGTCATCGCAGGGGTGTTTTATTCGTAATAAGAACGCCACAGAGCCCATGTCAAACATGATGATTAAAAAGTTATTTGCAAAACGTGTTGATAATTCGATCGTTAATATCAAATCTCGGCATCAAAATTTAACCTTTGAACAATTAAAAAATTATTACCAAGAAATGTACCATACTCTTAATGGGCAACTTCCTAAAGGTTTAGATCTCTACACTAAAGAAGGGGAATACAATTATGTCGCGTATTTATTGAGTGATAAAAATGATTGTTCAATTAAAGTTGAGAAATACAATGGTATAAATCGAGATGATTTGATTGAAAACGAAGAGCTTGGATTTTGTTGTCTTGTCAAAGCCACTAGTGCAGCGCTAGACAAACTAAAAATAGAAAATAAGAGTGTATTTGATAAAAACAAATTAGACCCAGTTGTTATGCGTGAATCGGTGACCAATGCGATAGTACATAATGATTTTAGCAGTGGAACATCACCAAAAATTGAGCTGTTTTTAGACCGTCTAGAAATAACTTCTGTTGGCGCTATCCCCAAAGAATTGAGCGAAGAAGACTTTTTTACGGGACCTTCTTCGCCGTTCAATAAAGAGCTCATGCGCGTATTCCGAGATTTAAATAGAGTCACGCAAAAGGGATTTGGAATTAACCTTCTATTACAAAAATATCCAAAATCGGTTTATAATTTTAGCCATAATTATATTCGAGTCATATTACCATTTGCACAGGAGGTTATTGATCTTCAAAGTAAAAGAGTTAAGGCTGAGCCGAAAGTTAACAAGCATAGTAACAAAATATTGTTATTTTGCATTGAGCCTAAAAGTAGAAAAGATATACAACAACACTTAAAGTTAAAAAATAGAGATCATTTTCGTAAAAATATACTCTTGCCTTTAATTGATTCAAAACAATTATTATTAACTTTGCCAGATAAACCCACAAGCCCCATGCAACAATTTTATACTGTTCAACGTCCGTCTTGAATGGCCTCATTTAATTGTGTATTCTTTAAGAAAATGTGCATAAGTTCATATTTCAAAAAGGCTTTTAATGATTAAACTTTCTGTTTTGGCGAGTGTTTTACGCTTGCATACGTTACCGCTTGCTGTGGCATCTATCGTTGTAGGAGCTGGGCTTGCTGTTAATGATCACAGATTTAATACGCTTATTTTCTTTTTGTCATTGATCACTGCGTTATTATTGCAAATATTATCTAACCTTTCGAATGATTATGGTGACCTGAAAAAGGGGGTCGATAATGCGTCGAGAATTGGACCTAAACGCCCTATGCAAATGGGGTTAATAAGCCCGGCTAACATGAAAAAGGCTATTTCAATTAACGTTATTCTTGCTTTTTTTTCTGGGGTGTTATTACTGTCAATAGCGTTAAAAAGTGATTTGTTGAGCTGGTTGTTATTTTTTGGATTGGGTGTTTTATCCATTATTGTTGCAATGGCGTATACCTTAGGCAAGATGCCTTATGGGTATTGGGGAATGGGCGATGTTGTCGTTTTTTTATTTTTTGGATTGCTCGGTGTGCTGGGCAGTCATTATCTTTATGCTACATCTTTTAATTGGGTAGATGTCTTGCCTGCAATCAGTATTGGCTTACTTTCAGTAGCCGTCTTAAACATCAATAATATGCGTGATATGGAAACAGATAAAATTAGTAAGAAAATCACACTTGTGGTTTTGTTTGGACGCAATGCAGCATTTAAATATCAAGTATGTTTAGTTTTAACAGCCCCTATGTTAACGGGTCTATATTTTTATTTAATGCCAAACACGCAGACTTGGCAATATGTTTTTTTACTCATTTTAAGCCCTTTAATTAAAAGCCTGAATGCGTTAAAAGGTGCTGTCTTGATGAACAAAAATGATGGAGAAGTTTATAACACGCAATTAAAAAACATGTCTATAACCACCTTTGTTTTTGCCTTGATTTTTATGTTGATGATAATACCAAGTCTATTAAAATAATATGGGTATATACTTGATAGGATCCACAATAAAAAAAGGTAGCTTAATTGTTAAGGGATTGTTAAATAACAGAAATTTAATCTTTAATGGTTAGGCCTTATCAGATAATACACCGCTTGCTAAATTTTGGTTCTGTAATGTAGAAGGGTATAGGTGAGTGTGCATAATTAATAACTGATGTCACGCAGTAAGCTAAAATTTAATATGAAAAACTGAAAAACTGAAAAACTGTAGCTATGAATAAAAATAAACAAATATTTGAACTGTATATTGATTACCTTGTAACATCATTGAGCGACACAACTGCAACTGGTTTATCTCATCTTCTCGATGGAGAAATTAGTCACGATCAAATTACTCGTTTTTATCCAATAGGCAGTTTAGCTCGACCAATTTATAGAAAGTAACTAAGCGAATTTTCGGTAAATCAGCAGTGACAGATGCCACGATTGAATTGTTAGCACCATTTAAGGATTTAGTTTTAACAATCACAGCTGATAATAGTAAATAATTTGCTTATCCTAAAGAGGTTTCACAATCGGTTGAATGTGGATATTTTTTTCAGATCCATACTGTTCATGGCAACGAGGGTTGAATGAAAATACTAACGGACTTTTACGATAATATTGGTCTAAATCTACAGATTTGAAACTGATCCACTATGAAGCTGTTCGTAGCAATTTAATTCAATTAAATAATAGGGCAAGAAACGTGATATTAAACCAAACACCATTCGAAATAATGATGAAGCATATGCTAGCATAAGCGGCATGACTATTATGCATTTGGCGGTTGAATCTGCCCCTTTATAATACCTATGCGACGTAAAGCTTATACCCATGTGACTTCAAACTGGTTTACCAGACTTTAGCTTGAATAGCAGAGCAGGTAATAATCATTAACTTATGTTACGCCTAGATTTGACATTAGAGCTAAAATCTTACTAAGCACTTTTATCTTAGATGGGCATACCCCCCAACTCAGTTTATTCAATATAAATGTAATAGTATTAAACAATGGTATTGGAAATGGCAAAAATAAAAAGTGAGTACGTTTGTAATGATTGTGGTTCAAAATCTCCACGTTGGCAGGGACAGTGTAGTGAATGTGAAGCATGGAATACCATTACTGAAATTCGTATTGCGCCAAACAATCCACAAATAGATAGATTATCAAGTTATTCAGGTAAAATTGGTGCAAGTTTAATCCAGCCGCTGTGTAATATTGATCCAACTGATCTCCCTCGATTTTGTAGTGGTTTTAAAGAGTTAGATAGGGTCTTAGGTGGTGGCATAGTACCTGGGAGTGCAACCTTAATTGGCGGAACCCCAGGCGCAGGTAAAAGTACACTTTTACTACAGCTTATGTGTTTTATATCCCAACAAAAAAAAGCCTTGTATGTCACTGGCGAAGAGTCGTTACAACAAATCGCGATGCGCGCGGATCGCCTAACCCTACCGACGGATAAACTACAAGTTTTATCTGAAACCAGTGTTGAAGCCATTACAGCTCATTGTCAAAAATATTCTCCCGAATTAATCGTTGTCGATTCAATCCAAGTAATGCATATGTCTGATGTGCAATCTGCTCCTGGGAGTGTGTCACAAGTTCGAGAATCAGCGGCTTATTTAACACGTTTTGCAAAACAAAATAATGTTGCGGTTTTTATGGTTGGACACGTTACAAAAGATGGATCTCTCGCAGGGCCCAAGGTGTTAGAGCATTGTATTGATTGTTCAATTTTATTAGAAACTAGTAGCGATAATCGGTTTAGAATATTACGTGGACAAAAAAATCGTTTTGGTGCCGTCAATGAATTAGGTGTTTTTGTGATGACAGATCGGGGAATGCGTGAAGTCATTAATCCCTCTGCGATCTTTATAGCTCGTAACGATGAAACCACTTCAGGATCTGTAGTCATGGTTGTTTGGGAAGGTACAAGGCCCTTGCTTGTGGAGGTACAAGCCCTCGTTGATGATTCTCAACTTGCTAATCCAAGGCGAATTTGTGTTGGAATGGAACAAAATAGGCTGTCATTATTGTTGGCGGTATTACATCGTCATGGCGGTTTGCAAATGTCGGATCAAGATGTTTTTGTTAACGTTGTTGGTGGTGTAAAAGTGCCAGAGACTGGGATTGATTTAGCCTTATTAATGGCATTAGTATCAAGTTTTAGAAATGTCCCTTTAGCACAAGACTTGATAGTTTTTGGTGAAGTTGGTTTATCTGGAGAAATTAGACCGGTGAGCAATGGGCAAGATCGTTTGTTTGAGGCTGCAAAGCATGGCTTTAAAAAGGCAATTGTAGCGCAAAGTAATGTTCCTAAATCAAAAATAAACACTATGGAAATCATCGGTGTAAGTAAACTCTCAGAAGCAATAGAAGCTTTATGTCCATAATAATTTTTGTGGTTGATTTTTAGGGTACGTTTGCATCAGTTTGGTGGCTATTTACCAATACTAATAGCCTAGATATATACCCATTACCATTCAAGATGCAGGGTAAAACTTTTGAAAGTTGTCATTGATCCTGCAACTTAACGCAGCACCGATAATTGGCAAAATAGAGTCAAAAAAATTATTCATACTACGCCTGAAATCTTTTACAGTGGTAAATTATTTATTATTCCTAGCATGCTCCTTCATCATCTTCCAAAGTCGCTCTATTAGCTTTAAGTTCGGGCTATAGGCAGGTAAATAATGAAGTTTTATACCTATACCCATTTGACGCAAAAGTGCAAATTCAGCAAGGGAAATAGTACCAAGGTACTCGACATAAAATTGCCATCTC
>JAGLDN010000076.1 GCA_023145575.1 Psychromonas sp. | reverse complement strand
CAAGTTAATTGTCGCCTAATACCTTTGGTGATTAACGCAGTTAATCACCAAAGGTCAATTTTATGCCTAGCACCTTGGTACTATTTCTCTTGCTGAATTTGCACTTTTACGTTACATGGGGATAGGTAGGCTGGCCGTAGATGGTTGGACTGATTTTGGCATCACCCACTGACCCCATGGCAACGTGAGGTCAGGCACCAATGTAAAACTAAATTTCATCGGATATATGGTATTGATGATTTTTAAATAGTGAGCTCGCTCTTTAGGGTTGTTGTACTGGAATACTATTGTGTGTGCGTGTTATGTTGTTGTCTTTATCAAGGTAAACCATGTTTGGTTTGTGTGTTGCAATTTCTTCTTCATTCATGCTTGCATATGCGCAAATAATAATTCGATCTCCAATGGTTGCTTGACGTGCAGCTGCGCCATTTAAAGAGATGATCCTTGAATTACGTGCACCTACAATGGCGTAAGTTGAAAAGCGCCCGCCTGTTTCAATGTTGTAAATATCAATTTTCTGATATTCAATAATTCCTGATTGATCTAAAAAATTTTGATCGATGGCACATGACCCTTCATAATTTAGCTCTGCGTGAGTAACGCGTGCTTGATGTAATTTACCTGTCAACATTGTCTTTTGCATAAAAAAACCTTTTTTTAAGTGTTGTAACTGCATTTTGCAGAGGAAAAGTGCCTATAAAATATTCAAGGGTGCAAATTAAATTGAAGCTGATCACATTTGCACAATTTGATTATCAATTAAACGAGTCTCTCCTAAAAAGGCCGCCATGAGTACCGCAATTTCCTTTGTATTAGGGGTAACGGGCTTTAGTGTGCTTGAATCAATGATATATAAAACATCAGTTTTAAATCCATAATTATTAAGTCGTTTCGATGCGGTTTTGATCAGCTGTTCATGTGGTGTGATATTTTTTTTTACCTTGATGCTAAGCTCATTCATCACGGCTGAAAGAAAGGGGGCTTTGTTTCTTTCATTTTCATTTAAATTGTTGTTGCGAGAACTCATCGCAAGCCCTGAGCTTTCACGTTGTGTTTCAACAGGAATTATTTCGATTGGTATATTAAGATCGTTAACCATCTGTTGAATGATTATTAATTGTTGAAAGTCTTTTCGCCCAAAACAAGCGTAATCAGGTTGCACTAAATTAAACAACTTGTTGATGATCGTGCTGACACCACGAAAGTGTCCTGGTCTTAGTTTTCCCTCGAGTGTATTAGATATCCCTGGTACTTCAACATATGTTTGGGCATCAATACCACGCGGATAAATAATTTCATTTGATGGTTTAAATACGCAATATACACCAGCTTCTTTGAGTAATTTACAGTCTGAATCCTCAGTTTTTGGGTAATTTTCTAAATCATTTGCATTGTTAAATTGCATTGAATTTACAAAAATACTAACAATAACGATGTTAGCTTTTTGCAATCCCGCTTCTACGAGTTTAATATGTCCTGTATGTAACATACCCATGGTTGCAACAAGCGCGATAGTTTTACCTTGTTGCTTTAGCTTTTTTATTTCGGCATGTAGTTGTGTGGGCTGGTCAATAATCAGCATGTCTGACTCCTGTTTTTTAATTAAAAAAATGCTCTTGAGCTGGGAATGAGCCATCTTCAACTTGTTTTTTATACAGTGCAACAGCGGATTTAATATCATTCGCTTCTAGTAGAAAATTCTTTGTGAATCTAGGGCAAAAACCGCTTGAAATACCAAATGCGTCGTGCATAACTAAAACTTGACCATCGGTTACGTTACTTGCGCCAATACCAATGACAGGGATCCGTAATGCGTCTGTTATGCGCTGTGCAAGTGCGAGTGGTACGCATTCTATCACCAAAAGTTGTGCGCCACATTTTTCAAGTAATAGAGCATCTTGTAAGATCTTTTCAGCTTGAACGTCTTGGCGTCCTTGAACTTTAAAGCCTCCAAAAACATTAATAGATTGAGGAGTAAGTCCTAAGTGAGCGCAAACAGGAATACCGCGATCAACTAATCCTTTAATAGTTTCACTTAGCCATTCCCCACCTTCTAGTTTTACCATATTCGCGCCAGCGCGGATTAATTTTGCAGCGTTATCATAAGCTTTATGGGATGTTGAATAAGTCATAAAAGGAAGATCTGCAAGGATAAATGCATTTTTAACGGCGCGTGCAACACACTTTGTGTGATATTTTATATCATTGAGTGTGACGGGGATTGTATTGGTATGACCTTGTAGTACCATCCCAAGCGAGTCTCCTATCAACATGACTTGAATGCCTGCTTCATCAAAAATTGATGCAAAGCTGGCATCATAAGCGGTTATACAAGTGATTTTTTGTTTTTTTTGTTTCATCTTTGCTAAACTTGAAATATTTAACACAGCCATGTTAGTCCTTAAATATCTATATTAATTGGTGTTATTGCCATGCTATTTCGAAATGAAAAATTAGATCTTTAAATTGCTTTGATTCAATTCTCAAATGCATAGCTTATATTAGTTGGAAAAGTAGCCAGTTGA
>JAGLDN010000075.1 GCA_023145575.1 Psychromonas sp. | reverse complement strand
TGAATATATATTCACTACCTTTCCTCCGACAAGAGATGCAAATAATGAAAAAAAAGAAACAACTGACTGTGCCCCTAAGATACCAACTTTCAGGCCTTAATAAAAGCACAATAAATCAAACCAAAATAGCCAAGCAACTTGGTGTGCATCAATTAATGATTTCACGAGAGTTGAAACGCAATATTGGCAAGCGAGGTTATCGCGCTATACAGGAAATAGCAAAGCAATTAAAAGGCGATCAAGAGCGGTTTCCTATCGCGTTATGACGCTTGAAACGATTGAATACATTGCATCAAAACTCAAAGAAAAATGAAGCCCCGAGCAAATAACTGGCCGATTAAAGAGTGATATTGAAAAGACTATTAAAGTCAGCCATGAAACAATCTATAAGTTCGTTTGGAAAGATAAAAGGCAATGTGGGGATCTCAACACATTCCTGCGCAGGAAAGCGAGGTGATATACCCATCACACCTGAAACCTGCATCTTCGAGTGTAATGGGTCTAAATCTGCAGATTTTAAACTGATCCACGATGAAGCTGTTCGTAGCAATTTAATTCAGTTAAATAATAGGCAGAAAAGCCATTTTTTACCAAGCACCATTCGAAATAATGATAAACATATGCTAGCACTAGCGGTATGACGATTATGCATTTGGCGGTTGAATCTGACTTGTTTGCGGACTGGAAAGCATAAAGTTGAAGACTAGTCGTTCTACGCTGAATGTTGTGCTTTGGTCTGACATTCGATCCTAAAGTAAGACAATGCATTTTTACGTCACATGGTTATATAAAGGTAACAGCTAAAATTCACTTATTTTTTTTGTATAACATTTGATGATAAATTTAATGTTATTGGTTTAGTATGATTGTTTACATGATCAATGGGACATATTTTCGTGAGGCAACTCAAATCACATTTAGTTAATAATTGCGATGCCAAACTACCATCTGGCAATTTAATATTTTCATCAATTTCAAAAAGCGGGTAAAGAACAAATGCTCTTACTTTCATTCCATAATGTGGCACAGTCAGTCTTGGATGATTAATTATAAGATCATCGCATAAAAGAATATCAAGATCCAAATTGCGTGATGCCCAGCGTTCTTTTTTTCTAATACGACCTTGTGAAATCTCTATTTTTTGTAACTTATCAAGTAATTTAAGGGGTAACAAATTTGTTTTGATCTTAACGACTGCATTCACGTAATCGGGTTGATCCTGTGGTCCCATGGGGGTGCTATAATAAAAAGAAGATTGCGCAAGCATGCTAGTATTTGCGATTTTATCCATAGCACAGATGGCAAGTGCAAGTTGCTTAATTGGATCGTCTTGATTACTACCGATGGCAATGTAGCTAATCATTATCTTAGTTTTCGTTCGTTGTTTCATTTTCCGTAGATGTGTTGTTCAACATTTTCCGAGAATGGTTATGCTTAGGCAAGGGATGTTGTTCTTGATATTTTTCCCACCATTGCGTGAGATCAATAAGCTCTGGCGTTTGCTCGATTTTTGCTCGTAGTGATAAAAAGTCAAAACCAGCTCTAAATTTTATATGCTGGTAAATTTTATGTGCGCGTTTACCGCAATTGCGAGGTAAACGGAGCTGTAATATCCAAATATCACGAATGGTGGTGGTAAATCGTCTTGGGATTGCAATCATTTGCAGTTGCTCTTTTAATATTTCGCTTGTTGCACGCAAAAACTCATGGTAGTAATCAGTGCTATTTTGAATGCTCATTGTCTTTGCTCGGTGATCAAGTGGGTACCAAAGTATGACTGCATATATATAAGCAGGTGTAATTCGTTTATTTTGCTCAATACGGTTATCACTATCAATAAGGGCTTGCTCGATCATGTGATTTGATTTGTCATATTCACAGTTTTTAAATAAAATGGGAAATAATATTTGAAATAGTTGATATTCTTTTAGCATCCGATAGGTGATAAGTCCGTGACCTGAGAGTAAAAGTTTAATGACTTCATCGAAATGCCTCGCCGCAGGAATATCCTGTAATAAGGGTGCTAACTGCTTGATGGGCTCATAAACATCCTCTGTAAGCTTAAAATCTAATTTACCGGCAAAGCGAATGGCTCGCAGCATACGAACAGGATCTTCGCGATAACGTACATTAGGCTCTCCAATCAGCTTTAGTTTGTTACTTTCAAGATCTTTCATTCCATCACAAAAGTCATAGATAGAGAAATCAGCAATATCATAATATAACGCATTAATAGTAAAATCACGACGCTCTGCATCTTCTTTCATTGTGCCGTAGACATTATCTCTTAACAACATGCCATCTTGTGATTGCTTTGATATGTGTTTATCTTTCAGGTGTTGATCGTTATGTGGCCCGCGAAAGGTTGCTACTTCGATAATATTGTATCCAAATAAAATATGTGCCAGACGAAAACGTCGCCCAATTAAGCGACAGTTTTTAAAAATTGCCTTGACTTCTTCAGGCGTAGCATCCGTTGTGATATCAAAATCTTTGGGTGTTTTTCCCAGCAGAATATCCCGCACACCACCTCCGACAAGTAATGCCCTATAACCCGCTTTATGTAATCGATATAAAACCTTTAATGCATTGGGATCAATATTATCGCGCGAAATTGAATGTTCACTGCGTGGAATTTTGTATTTTTCATAGGCGTTATTTTTAGTACAGATTTTTTTTGGGGCAGTTATTTTTTTACGATGTGCTATTTTATTCTTGTAAGAAAACACCTTCTTAACGAAACTTTTTAATCGTTTAATAATTTTATCCTCGTTGGATTATCACTGAATGTATGCTTCGTGTACGCGTACAATTTACCGTTCTGGCGTTCTGGCGTTCTGGCATTGCATTTCGAAATAGGATTATTATAAGTGTTCATTTTATGTGTGCATTTGATGAATTACAAATAATATTTAAGATTGAATTTCATTTTTTTTTGGTATTTTATTTAAATTCCAATGAATAACAGCCCAATGTAGTATTTTTAAGCAACTTTTAGAAGATAGACTCTGTGGTGGGTTTTGACCTAAAAAAGTAAGGGCCCGACATAATGTTTCAGGAGCATTGATTTTGCTAATTGCCTGTGCTTTATTTTGTTTTGAGAGTTTTTTTCCAGACGCGGTTATAACTAATGGCAAATGAAGATAAGTAGGCGCAGGCTTATCTAATATCTTGTAAAGAGAGAGTTGTTTTGTAGTCGTTTCTATTAAATCAGCACCACGAACAATTTCAGTAATGTTTTGGTTTATATCATCTAGGACAACCGCAAGATTGTAAGCATAAAGTCCATCTTTCCGTTTGATGATAAAATCATCGTTGATAGGCGTATTGATCCTCCCGTGAAGTTGATCATGGAAGTGATCAATTGCTATATCGAGTCGACTTAAATTAATACGCTGTGCGTTATTGTTTTTTAAAAGATGTTTGTTTTTACAGCCCCCTAGATAAAAGCCGCCTTGCTGTTTGATTATTTTTCGCGTGCATTGGCAATAATAGCTGAAGTCGTTTTCTTGTAGATAATTTAAGATCCGTTGATAGCGTTTTGTTTGTTGGCTCTGATATACCAATTCACCATCCCACTGCAATTGATAGGTAAGTAAGGTGTTGAGAATATCTTCTGCGGCTCCATTGAATTCTCGTGGCGGGTCAATATCTTCAATGCGGACGTGCCATAGTCCGTTTTTTGATTTAGCTTGTAAATAACTAGCCACGGCGGTAACCAATGATCCAAAATGAAGCGGGCCTGATGGAGAGGGGGCAAAACGTCCTATATATTTCAACTTTTTGTTTCCTATTTAAAGAGGGGAATATTAGCAAGCACTAGTGGTTGATAAATAGGGTCAGATCCAAGGCAATTTATAAAAATTTGTCAGCAACTGAACTAGATCTCAGAACAAGGATCCTTAACTGGTAATGGGTAAATACTCATGCGACGAAAAGATTAACAGTTAGATCGCAAATTGTACCAAGGCATTCTATATAAAATTGCCCATACAATAATTAAATAGCTGATTTTTGTGATTTGATATAAAGCTTCGTTTTTAAAGCAAATGTTGTTAGTCCTTTTTTAAGATTTATACCTACGTAACGTAAAAAGTCAAATTCAGCAGGGGAAATAGTACCAAGGTGCTAGGCATAAAATTGCCCTATCGATGATTAACTGCGTTAATCACCAAAAGTCGAATTAAAATAAATTCGTCAATTTGTAATTTTCGTACTCAGTCGAAATTCAATAACGAGCTGGATGGGTGCAAGTAGTTAAGGCCGTGGAGCAAGGCTCGATAACATGCTCAGCGTTACAATATTGAAAATAGAATAACTATATAATTATTAACATTTTCCGTTAGCTTTAACGATCAACGAAAATTTTCGCTAATCGTTGATAGACATTATGTTGTGCTTTGATCTGTCATTCGAGCTAAAATAAGGCTACGTCACATGGAAATATATCCTTAGCCTATATTTTGCTTTTCTTTAATTTCATCTAATGTTTTACAGTCGATGCATAAGTCAGCAGTTGGACGAGCTTCTAGGCGTCGAATGCCAATTTCGATGCCACAGCATTGACAAAAACCGAAATCATCACTTTCAATTTTACTTAATGTTTTTTCTATTTTTCTTATCAGCCGTCGTTCGCGATCTCGTGCTCGCAGTTCAAGACTAAATTCTTCTTCTTGCGCAGCCCTGTCAACTGGATCAGGGAAGTTTGCTGCTTCATCTTTCATGTGATCAACCGTACGTTCAACTTCGATACGTAATTGTATCCTCCATGCTTCTAATATCGAGGTAAAGTGATCGCGTTGAGCTTGATTCATATATTCTTCTTTAGGTTTTTCTTTATAAGGCTCAACACCGGCGAGGGCTAAAATTCCGAGAGTTTTTTTTTCTTTGCTTGCAAGCATATTTTTTTCCTTTATATTGAAAGCAATAATATTATTTTTAGTGATATATTAAACGGTTTTATATTATTTGTATTAATATTATTTACAAATATTATACAGAAGTAACTCATGTTAACGTTTAAGATTAATCACTTATTTTAGTGTGATTGGTATTTAATGTGCTGATGTTTACGCGATTAAATGACACAGTAAATTTTTAGAGCTAGATGATGACGCTCTACTACATTTTTGTCAAGTTTGCTCCTCTTACGCTGTGAATTGCTTCGAATAGTTTGTGGCATTTATGAGGAAAAGGCTTGCAGCTGGCAGGCTGGTTTGCATAAGCCATTGAAATGACCACTAAATTCATTATTAATCACATCGTTAATTATTAAGACTTGAGCAGAAGGTGTTTTAACGCAAATGTTACAAAGGGAACTTGAATCAAATGCGGATTATTTGCTGATGTTTGATTAATTCGAACAGTATAATTTATACCCATGTTATCTTAAAATAAAAGATTTATAAGGCTAAATCAAAGATCTTTTAACATGCTTCAGCCCCGATGTCCAGCAATGGTACAACATTTAGTCTAGCAACAATTCGCGGAGCTTGTCGTTTTACTTGTATACTTTTCATTTTACGTCATATGGGCGTAAATATTAAGCTATGTATTCGCAGATAATTTGCCGAGCTGTTTTACCTTGTAAGGTGGCTTGCGTTTAAAATAAGAATTCGAATGCAAATCACAAGGTAAAAAGCCAAGTTAGGAAGAAAAATATTAAATCAACCTTCAAGCAGACCATTCTTACTTTTCTTTGGAAAGTGACATGCGCAGCAATGCTGGGCATTATTGCATTTCTTTTATTAATGGGAATTTACCTTGATCAAACAATGAAGGGTAAATTAGAGAGACAAAGGCGAGATTTACCTGCGCAAGTGTTTGGATTACCGTTAACCGTTGAAATAGGCAACAAACTCCCTAAAAAAGTATTTATTAAAGCGCTTAAGCAGTTAAATTATCGTCCAGTTCATACTGTGCAAGCTATAGGACAGTTTGCTGTCCAAAAAAATATGGTGATTGTTTATCGACGAGGTTTTGATTTTCCAGATACGGCTCAAGGAGAATTGAAAGTCAGCATTCGTTTTTATGATGGTAAAGTTGTTTCAATTAAGAGCGCTAATAAACAATGGACTGCGTTGCGATTTGATCCTTTATTATTAGCTCGTTTGTGTGAAAGTAAAGCTCAAGACCGTGTTTTTGTCCCTTTTAACAAAATTCCTAGGTTGTTTATTAATACGCTTCTATTGTTGGAAGATAGGGACTATTACCGTAATGAAGGGATCTCTCCCGTTGCGATATTGCGGGCATTTATTGCTAATTTTAAAGCAGGGCATACAGTTGAAGGGGGGAGTACCATAACGCAACAACTTGCCAAGAATTTATTTTTAACGGGGAAACGCACTTTATGGCGAAAGTTTACTGAGGCTTATCTCGCTGTATTGCTAAATCAACAATACAGCAAAAATAGGCTATTAGAAGCTTATTTGAATGAGGTGTATTTAGCCCAAAACGGAAGAAAAGGCGTGTATGGTATTGGGCTTGCTAGTGACTTTTATTTTTCGCGCCCAATAAATGAATTGCGTGTTGATCAAATGGCTTTTCTTGTTGCCATTATTAAAGGGCCATCTTATTATAATCCAAGGCGAAACCCAAAACGGGCTTTAGCACGTCGTAATTTAGTGCTGCGTTTAATGGTTCAAAATAACCTGATAAATAAAGGGCAATATCAATATGCTGTGAAAGAGGCGTTGAATGTAAGTGATATGCACGCCCTTAATCAACGCTCAAACCCTGCTTTTCTTGGCTTGTTAGAGCGCGAGCTTAAAGATCAAGTCCCAGGCAGCGTCCTAAAGCAAAGCGGGCTTTCTATTTTTACCTCTATTGATCCTATTGCACAAAAAGATGCAGAAATAGCGGTTATAAACGGCATTAAACGTATCAAAAGGAAAGGTCAAAATAATTTACAAGCTGCAATTGTGGTGAGCGACAGGAAATACGCTGAAATTCGCGCGATAGTCTCTGGGAAAGAGGTTAAATTTAGCGGATTTAATCGCGCATTATATGCAAAACGCCCCATTGGATCGCTAGTAAAACCTGCTGTTTATTTAACGGCACTTGAACATGGCTATACGCACGATTCGATATTAAGTGATAAACGAATTGTTTTAACAAGTTCAGAAGGTCAAAGTTGGGTGCCTAAAAACTATGATCGTAAATACAGAGGCGAGGTGAGTTTATCCTACGCGTTAGCATATTCACTCAACGTGCCGACAGTTAATTTAGGCATGCAAGTTGGATTGCATCGCGTTATTGCGAATTTGCATAAAATGGGTATTAATCAAAATATCAAATCTTATCCTTCTCTAGTGCTAGGTAGTTTGTCATTATCTCCTTTTCAAGTCGCGCAAATGTATCAGCCGATCGCAATGCAAGGGCGATATAAAAAGTTATCAATGATCCGCGGGATAACCTCAAGCGAGGGCGAATTACTCTATACACGAACAAATCAATTTAAACAAATATTTTCTGCCTCCGTGATAGAATCTCTCAATAGTATGTTGCATGAGGTTACTCAAACAGGGACTGCACGAAGTTTGCGCTGGCGAAATCCTGAGGGTAATTTTTATGGTAAAACAGGTTCAAGTAGTCAACTGATCGATAGTTGGTTTGTTGGTTTTGATGATTCTCAAATGCTGTCTATTTGGGTCGGAAATGATAATGATAAAAGTATTGGATTAACGGGTAGCAGCGGAGCGCTGGTTTTATTTTCTTATTATATGAATGAAAAGGCTGGACAATGAAAACTTTAATTGGTTACGGGTATAGAGACATTACTCGCGCAGTTTTTGAAAAGAAAGGGTGGGATAAACAATTTAGATTAATGATTGAATTAGGAAATAATACCAATCCGCCTAAGTATTTTCTCATTTTTTTAATGGTTAAAATAACTAATATCTTCGTTGCACTCAATCGCAATAGCCAGCTATTACTCAATCATGCGCCTTGCTTTTAGCTATTTTCTCTACGCAAATTCTCACTACTTTATTAATCGGAATGGTATAAATTATGATTATTGCTTGAAAATAAAAAAACCTGCTTGCCAGGTGCATGGTTGCGAAAGCCTTGCGTGGTAGTTTTTGAAATACGTTATTTTAAAATATGAATGGGTAATTGGTTTAATTTTCGATGGCTAATTACGTAAACAGTTGCTGCGATAATAATTGCGCCAGAAATAAAACTATAAAGTAACAAGCTAGGAGAGAATGAGATGTGTAATATCATATTAGCCAATGATTGAATTTTTATTTGTAGAGAATTAATCCATCGAATGATCACAAAACTAATTATACTACCCAGAATATAGCTATATAAAAAATAGACAAGCGCAATCCGAATATAGCCAATAATTTGAGCGCGTACTTTCTCTCCTAATGTAGAGCGAATAAAGTTTTTTTTCTCATTTTGCTTGATTAAGGCAAAAATATAAATACTTAAGCCAAATACGGCCGTTAAGAAGCTACTTAAACTAATAAAGTATAAAAAATGCAAAAAACTGTTTTGATAATGTTGTATCAGGGCGACTGCGCCATTAAAGTTTTGTTCCTCAATATCATTAATCGACGGCAAGCCAAGCCTGTGTTGTAGTTGTTGAATAACTAATTTTTTGTATTTATTCGATCGCAGCAATAATTCAATTTGATCCACATAAATACTTGTACCCGTACCTAGCAAGCTACACCACGGTAACCAAAGTGTGCCAGGAGAGGATCCAATGCTATTAAACGACACTATGCCTGTGACGTGTAACAACATGCCTTTAAACCATATTGGCTGGCCAGCATACCAATGTATCCGCTTTTGTAATTGTGTATCAATCAATGCAAAAGGCCGACACGTTTTAAAGGCTTTTTGGGGAAGCTGATAACCCGCAATAAGGTGATAGCGATTAATCATAAAATAATCTCGAGAGATCAGCTTTAATGCTACCGCGTCAACGGTTTTATTCGTGGTAGATATTGAAATGTAACGTGATTTGATGACCGCAAGCTTGCTTACATTGGTTGATTTTTTTAATGCCAATGCATCGCTTAACAATAAACCACGATGGAAAACAGGTAGATCTTTAACAGAGAGCACAATTTTATTAAGACCGAAGCTCTGTAAAACAGTTGTTCCGATTTGCAGCATTGCTTGACCAATGTTTGCCGATACCAATAAAAAAACAACACTTAAACATAGTGCGAGGATAGTATGCCAGGAAAGTTTATATTTAAAAAGCACGCTGAATTACATCCATTATGCTGCGTTGTCGTAAATATTGCAGTGTTGATTTTTGAATAAGAAATCCAAATAATAAGACAGAGCAACTTGCAATTAATAAAATGATGATGAGGGGCCAAGCGAAAAGTGATTGCTCACTTAACCCTGCCCAACGTAAATAGGCATTGATAACAAAACTGCCTAATAATGCGATAAGCGTACTAATACTAATGAGTCCACATAATTCAGTGAATACCCAGCGTGATATAAAACTATGATCTGCCCCTAAGCAGAGGATAATTCCAAATTGACGGTGACGTTGCTGTAAAAAATATTTGTATAAATTATAAAATACTGATAATGCCGTTAAAAATAAAATAAATCCACAAGCAAGACTAAAACAATAACTTAAAAAAAAGCTTTGCTGATTCATGCTGTACAACTTATCGAGTGTCCACGTTAAGAATAAGCGGGTTTCTTTTGGCGCTAAGTGCCAATGATGGCGTAACGTGTTCTTTAATTGCGCGATAAAGGGTGCTACTTGCGTGTGTGGTTTTAATAAAAATTCGAACCACAACGCGCGCGATCCCCAGAAGTCTCTTGCCAAACCTAGAGGAACTAAAGCATTTGTACCGTTTCCACTTAAAAAATTGGATTGAGGATTTAATACGCCAATAACGCGCATGGGTGATCCATGCAGTAATACAATTTTGCCAACACTGTTTAGTGTAGTAAATAATTTTTCACTCACGTAAGGCGATAAGATAATAACATGGTGATGGGCCTGTTCATCTAAAGCGGAAAAAAATCGACCTGGTGGCAAGATATCATCAACTTCAATTTTTTGACTACTAACATTTTTACCCATAATCGTGGTTTTCACTCGTCGATTTTGATATTGCAAGATTTGTAGATAAGGGCTGGTAATGACTGGCGTAATAACGCTGATACTTGGAAATGCATTTTTCAAGCCGTTAATTTGTTTCAGTGATAATTGAAAATACTGATGAGCTATTTGATCATGATAATTTAAGCCTGTTTTATCAAAAGCAAAATATACAGTCGGCTTTGCTATATGGGTTAACCTGGCTTTATTTTTAGCGTAATTAAGCCAGCTTAGTGATAATGCAACAGTTAAACAGAGAATACCCCAGGATAGAACGATACAAAGTAGCCATGATCTCCAATGGCATAGTTCATTTACAATCAAAGGAAGAATAGATTGAGATGAAGATAATGATTTTGGCATATCTCTACCCTGAGGTGGGCTGTGATAGGGCAACGCGATCAGCAATCTTCAATCCACTTATAATTTCGACTTGTTCATTTGAACTTAGCCCAAGTTTAATAGAGACCTTTAGAAATTGCCCCTTTTGTTTAAGCCAGACATAAGGTGATGCTTGAGTGGAATAAAAGATTGCTTGCTGAGGAATGAATAACGCATGTGCGTGTTTATTTATGACAAATTCGGCATTACCCACAAGACCTGCCCGCAGTTTATAGTGTTTGGGGAGTTGCAATTTATTAAGAATGACTTGATAGCCATTGGCATAAGGTGAGTCAATGTGAAATAAGTCAGATTGGGTTTTGGATGGATCATCAGCCTCACTCAGCCAAGCGATGCTACTTACGTTAGCTTTGATGGTTTCATTATTTAAGGATTGTAAATAAATGATAGCATCTTGTTTTAGCTGAAGTTTTTGTACATCTAGCTGACTAATAATACTGTGAAATTCAAGTCGTGATAAATCAGCGATGATTAATAATGGCGTACCAGATTGATATTCGGTGACGGGTACGATAGAGTCGCCTTGATTAATGTTAATTTTTAATACAGTCCCCTGCATTGGGCTTTTTATGAGGCTATCTAACAGGTGTCCGCCGATATTGGCTTTACCTTTTTCTAATAATTTCAGATGATTTTGAGCTCTTAGCAAGTCATTTTTGCTCGTGAGATACGTAGTTTCATAATTATCGAGGGTTTGTTTAGCAATAACACGGTGCTGATACATTTGTTGATTTCGATGCCAGTCGTGCAGTGCTTTTAGTAAGTTAATGTTAGCCGCTTCTACGGCAGAGCTCGCTATTAACGTGTCATTGGGTGTCGGAGTTGGGCTGATACTTAATAAGACTTGGCCTTTTTTGACGTGATCACCTGCACGAACCAATAATTTAGCCACAACACCAGAGATAGCTGAACGAATTTGCGATACATGTTGGGGAACAATTTGACCTGGTGACTCAATTGTTTCAATGATAGGGCCTTGCTTGACAGCGATAGTTTTAATGGTCGTTTGTTGATGATGGTGGCGGATGAATAATCCTATGCTGAGAAGAACGATAACGCTGATTACTATTTTCATGGTCATGGCCATTCGTCGACTATTAAACATCTGTTTCCATCTCTTTGGGTGCCATTGTTTGAATTTTCCCATCTTCAATATGGAATATTTTCTGTGCTCGCGTGGCTAACGTAGTATCATGGGTGGCAACGACTAAGGTGACACCTTGCTGGTGTATCTCGTCAAACAGTTCCAGTACTTGCTGGCCAGATTGCTGATCTAAGTTACCCGTGGGCTCATCGGCTAAAATCACCTTAGGTTGACTGATGAGGGCGCGGCAGATAGCAACACGTTGTTGTTGACCACCAGACAATGTCAGCGGGTATTTATCCGCATGATCCTGCAATGTAAATCGTTTTAACAAGACGAGGGCTTTTGCGTTAGCACGCGTTTTTGCAATGCCTTGAAGATATAGGGGTAAACTAATGTTATCGAGCACGCTGTATTCGTTGACTAAGCCATAGTCTTGAAAAATAAAGCCGATATGACGACATCGGATCTGGCTTAACAGGTTTAAAGATTGTTGTTCAATGGCGTAGTTTAATAAATGATAGCTACCGCTATCAAAGTCATCTAAACAACCTAAAATATTTAATAATGTCGATTTACCTGAGCCAGATGGACCCATTAAAGCCACGTAGCAGCCTTCTTCGATAGTGAGTGTAATATCACGCAAGATAACCGAAGCATTGGTTGAGTGACCATACGATTTACTTAGGTGCTGGCAACTAATTAATGCAGGTTTACTCATCTAATTTATCAAGTCCTGATTGTGCTAGGGTGTGAGATACCATATAAATCGCTATATGTTCAGCCAATTGTATTAAGGTTTTGTACAGTAAAGCCTGATTATCACGATCTAAAACCGCATCACACTCATCCATAATTAAGATCCTAACATTATCTTGCCAAGCAAACCAGTTTCGCGCCCACGAAAGCAATACTTTTTCACCCGTGGACAGTGATTTCTCTGAACGTTTATCGTAGGCATCGCCTAATTGTTGTAGGCGTGTTACCCATATTTCGCTAACTGAGGGTGTGCAAAATATCTCTAGATGTTGTTTGATTTGTCTACAGCATGCATTGAGTGATATCTTTTGTTCAGGCCCCGTAATTTGCTGACTAAAACAAGACAAAGCATGGAATACGACGCACTTTCGATCAATTAGCTTAATTTCCTGCGCTAAAACAGCCATTTTATAGGCTTGCAGTACTTTGGTTTGATGAAAGCTGGCATGGCGATCATAATCAAGTAAGGTGTCTAACAAGGTGGTTTTCCCTGCGCCATTAGGGGCATCTATTAACTGGATGCCTGCATGGGTACTTAAACGAATTATGCTTTTATTTTGCAGTGTAAATTCATAAATATTATCAGCGTGATCATCGACCTTTGCGGTTATTAGCCGCTTTGCGGGGGCACTAAAAGCACTAAAAAACGTGTCAATCTCATTGTATTGCGCTTGATAGTTTTTTTTCAGTTCGATGTTTTTTGCTAAACCTTGCGACGCTTGTAAGATAAATTGTGCAATACCAAACCAAGCAAATGCCAGAGCTAAACTAATTTGTTGCCAATAGACTTCTAAAATAATAAACCCAGTGATGGCAATAAAAGGTATCTCAACTAGCAATTGACTGGTTGAATTCATGATGAGGAAGTAGTTAACTAACTTTTCTTTACTGCGGGCAAAGTTTGATAGAATCTGCTTTGCCCAATGTTGTGTCTTGATTGCTTTAGGCCAGATACGATTAATTTCTCTAAAGCTTCGAAAATACTCATCTATCCAAGTCATGATCGAGCGCTTATGACGTTCATTGTCAGCGAGGTGTTTGTCTACTTTGTTTCCCCAAAGGTATTGATTTAAAAAAACAAGGAAGAATAAGACCAGTACTAATATCCCGCCCAAATTAAAATGGGAATAGATTAAAAAGCTAAAGTAAATTAGCCCAACAAGCACAAACGTGATTCTATTATTATAAATACCAAGTTTATAACGAATGAGTTTGTTGAAATTATCATTGATCATGGTAAAGAAATGTGACGCAAGATGAGCTTGATCACGATAAAGTTGTCGAGGAAAGCATTGTAAAAATTGATAGTTAATCTCACGAACACTAATATAGTCAACAATATTACGCTTTATTACATCCGCGATCAGCATCAGTGCTTTACTGCTAATAAATACGATAATGAGTTGGCTTAAACTTAGCCATTGAGCCTTATGAGAAATAGCCATAGTAATTAACGATCCCTGTGTTACAAAAAACACCAAGGCACTAATATATTGAAGAAAGAGTAATAGAGCGTTTAGAATACAGGCCGACTTAAAATATTTAAGCTCAGTCATGAGATAAACCGTGAAGAATGTGTGCTACAAATGTTTCGCCTATCGGTAATTCATCATGATGAAATGCACTCCAACCTGGGCCTGGGTTGGCTTCTAAGCATATTAGCTGGCCATTTTCTTGCAGCAGAAAGTCAATACCTAATAATTCATTGTCTTCGATATCCGCTACTTTTTGACAAAAATTCTTGACGGCTTGGCTTGGTGAATAATCTTGCATTTTTTTTACGTCGGAGAAATAGCGATAATTGCTCGACTCTTGTTTTTTTATTCGTTTGGCTGAAAAGTGTCCACGAAAATAATGAATACGAATATCATCACCTGGGGTAATACACTGAAAAAGGGTAGGTAGATGGTCGAGTTTTGTGTGTGCCCATGAGCCGAATATTTTTTTATCAACGACATCGGAATGAAAGCTGGATAGAGACTTAACAATGAGCGCTTTGTTTTGAATATGCTTCCAAGCAGACTGTCCTTTAATGATATAGGTTTCAGGAAGTGTAACAACATTATCACTAATTTGACACGCCTTTGCTAAACTTTGTGTCATTTGATATGGCTTGGAGTTGTTGAAATTATGTTTTAATGGGCTACAAAGAATAGATTTAGGCCATTGGTCAAGTAATTGAGTGAGTTGCTGTAATGCGTGCCACTTTGGATGAGTTTCGTCAAATAGTCCAGCGCGATAATAAATGAGTTGTGGATCAATAATGCAATTTCCTAACGAGGGCTCATGTATTATAAATTGAATATTGCCATCGCGGCAAACAAAACTCCAATTGTCTAATAAATCATCTAAATAGACGATTTTAATGGGGCAAGATAATTGAGTATGTTGATCAATTAATTGTAAAACGCGGTCATTTCTTGGCCCAATGCACAAGCTATAAATAGGAAGAGGATGTTCAACAAATAATGCGTCATCGAAATTAAATCGCTCACCTTGACTCGTTGTATTGAGTTTTGCCCCAACTTGTTCTGGTCTATGTTTTTTGGGCATAAAGCTATGCTTCATGATGATCCCTTGTAATGGTTTGATGGCAAAAGGTGTTGAAATCGGCATTTCTTTGACTAACGTTCACAAGCGGGCTCATAAAGCCAAAAGTAATGCTGTCATCGTCAATAAAAAACAAACTTTCCGCAATATATAAATTGAGGGTTTGCCGGCAGCTTTCAGCGATTATGGGAAGCATGTTACAAGGTGGCGGTAAATTATTTTCAAAAGGCGTGATAATAGATTCTCCGCCAATAGAGAGTACAAAATAAGGAGAGCCTGAAGGACGCTGATAACAAAATTGTACATGCTCATCATTCGCTTGGTTAGGACGCCATTGATTGTAATTATAAATATCACCAAAAATACGCTTTTCAAGCGATAAATGATTAAAACGTGGATCTCCCCAGTAGTAATTAGGCACGCTTACATCCGTATTCTTTTTAATAAGTTCCCATTGGTTTGGTAAAGGTAAACACGGTTCAGTACCACTGCTCGATTTGTGTTTATTGAGTGTTTTAAAATTACTCACAGCAAAACCAAGATAGGCTTGTAACTCAATTAGCGAATACAATCGGTCTTCAGAGGCAAAACTTTTCACATCATCTAGGCCAAGATGGCAAATACGATTGAGTAAAATGGTCTCATTGCTATTTTGGATCGTATAGTTGTCATGAGACCAATTGATCTTAGTTTGTTGCTCAGTGATTTTATCGAAAATATCAATTTGATTAAGCAATGTATCCAAATCAATAATGTGTGCGTCATTTTTTAGGATGGATGCGATGGGATCATTTGCGTTATTTGTAAGTACTACCAGCGTCATGAATTGTTTTCCACAATGTACAGTGTAATTCGGTAAGATGTTGTATATCATCGGGTACGATTAATTGGGTATTGGCGGGGAGTTGCTTAACAGCGTGCTTTTTACTGATAATACCGCGCACTTCGGTCACACTACCATCGAGTCTAATAGCACCTGTGCCCGTAATGTTTGCCGCTATCATTGAACCATTTATAGCCCGGGCTACATTATAAAAAGCGACTGCGATACCAAGACCCGCTGATTGAAAATCAGCGACACGAAATTTAGGGTATTCAGCATGAATATTAATACTACACTGATCTAATATACGCCAGCTAGCTTGTAAGGAGAGTAATATTCCACGAATGCGCTCAAATAAAGGCAAGAAAGAGGATGCAAAACCGCCCGTTGCTGTGACATGATTATCGTGCTTGCTGAATAGCGATTTGCAATTAAGCTCTAACTGAAAACATAAGCCTTGTCCTTCGGCTGTAAAAGCAGGTAAATGAATTACCTGCAGTATCGGATGTAAGAATTTCATTTATTGATGTACCACTTTTCCACCATTTACTTTACCTGATATTTGGGCATTATCCGATAGGTAGACGATGCCATGACCTTGTTTAAAGGTAATATCACCATTAATCAATGTATTGCCCTTTAGATAAAGCTCTTGTGTAACAACAGGCTTTATATCACCCAGTGAAACATCGACAGTTTTTGTATCTGTTAGTGTTACACTACTTGAAGAAATGGTAAGTGTTTTTTTAAACGTAGATCCGTTGGTCTGCAGCCCGCCAAAAAAGTGATTAGAGCCGTTTACCGTGGTCTTTTGTAAAGTAGTGTTTCCTTTAGAGTTTACCATGTTTAAATTAGCATCAGTTGCTGTTAGCGTGCCACTGACATCTGTTTTTTGAAGTACCGTGGTACCGTTTAATGTAGCTACTCCATAAGCAACCACATTATCAACTTCGCCTTTGCCGCAAATTGTAGTCCCTGGATATTTTTGGCAGACTCCAGTAGCGAAGGCGGGAATACTAATAGCTAACGTTGCAACGACCGGTAAAAGTTTTAATAATTTCATATTAAAATTTCCTGGTTGAATTAAAAAGGAAGCTTGCGCTTCCTTTTTAAAATAATAAGAATGGTATTATTAAAATACAAAAGCATCAGCGCCTGCTCCGCTTTGCATTAATACGGCAATATTGTCACTGTCACTGCCGCCTTCTTTACCATCACTGCCACTTTCTTTGCCATCTGAGCTGTCGATACCAAAATAAATATCTATGATTTCCTTATCTAATTCCATTTTATTCTCCATGTAAATACTTGATTAAATTTAAGCGTATTTTTGAATCTTAATTTCAATTAAATTGTATTATAGGGATACCTGAAAATCAACGGGTTATTTCATTTATTGGAATATAAACACAAAAAAAGAACTTTATATTTTCCCTTTTCAAATGATGAAATAAATTTTTTTATTTGCTTTTAATGTTTTACCATCAATAAATTGGATGTTTCATATTTTTTCACTTTGTTTGATAACGGGAATAGATAGCGAGAAGATTTAAAGTTTGAAATACCAGTACGATAGAATAGGCAGAGTAAACCAAGCGTGTTTTTTAAACAAATCAGGCAGGTTAGTTGAATGGTTATTGGTCAATTCTCTGCTCAATTGAATATGAAAAAGTTATGGTTTCGAAAAACGTTGACTTTATCAGGTCGATTAAGCGTACAATATTAGCTCACTGGCTAGGTAGGCATGCCAATATTTCACTAAAAAAAGTGCTACAATTTGAAAATGCTATCAATGCTATCAATGCTATCAATGCTATCAATGCTATCAATGCTATCAATGCTATCAATGCTATCAATGCTATCAATGCTATCAATGCTTAATGTCGCGCATGGCGTTAATATGTGAAAAAAAGGTGGGGGTATAATGACAGCTTTAATGGAAATAGATACATTACTCGCTCAGTTTGATGACAATAAATCGTGGGATAAACAATTTAAATTGATTATTGAGTTAGGGAATAAATTACCATTATTTCCTGAAAATGAAAAAACACCTGCGAGGCAGGTACAAGGTTGCGAAAGCCTAGCTTGGTTGATAATTGAAAAAATACATACAGAGAACGGAGAAGTACAACATTTAAGAATGTATAGTGACAGCCGAATTGTTAGGGGCTTGATGATGATTTTATTGATTATTTATCAAGATAAAAGCGGGTTAGAAATTCAAGATATAGATGTTGAGTCTATCTTCAGCTCATTAGGTTTACTTAATCAGTTAAGTCCCTCTCGTACTAATGGTTTCTATGCGATTGCTAATAAAATCAAAGGAGAAAATAATGTTTAAAAGACAAATTTTAATATTGTTTATCATTATGTTAGCAACCCCTATTTTTATTCAGAAATCAACCGCCAACACACATGGCTATGTATATGATATATCGTATAAAAAAATAGGACTAGGGCAACTTGTTGTTGATATTAATTGGGATGGACAAAAAGGCGTGGTGAGAACATCAGCTGATATGTCATTGTTGTATATTGATTTTAGTGGTTCTCAGGAATCCAACATCTATCGAGATCAATTATCAAAAAAAATACTTACAAAAAATTTCAGCAGAGTCAGTAAGGGATTTTCCAATGTGAATATGACGGCTAATTTCTTTAAAGATGGTCACAAAGTCATCATTAATAATAATGGTAAAAAGCAGACATTCACAGATAAAAACAACCAAATAATCGATTTTAATGCTGTTGTTCTTCAAATAGGCGAGGCTTTAAAGGCTAGGGAAACACATTTTGATTTTTATATGCAGACCTCTACAAAGGTGGCTCATTATTTTTTTATGGTAACTGGACAGGAAATGATCAAGACTAGGTTTGGCAAAATTAACACACTTAAGGTGGTGCAAGCACGAAAAAACGACCGTGTTTTACAAATCTGGTTTGCGCCGAGTATGAACTATAAAATGGTGAAGTTTCGCTATCAACGTAATATCATAGATATAAATGCTGTGCTCGTTAAACACCCATGATATCTCCATGCAGGCTAATGATGAAAAGTTAGATCGGTAAATTGTGACAAGATCCGAGGCATAAAATTTCCCTCTCGATGATTAACTTGGTTAATCATTTGATGGGAGACTTTAAATAAAGACTTTAATTCCTTACGAATCGTTTTAACCGAAATTTTATAACTTTGTTGATTGGTGTAAGGATCCAAGCACTGCGTATAGCCCGCTCGGCTTATTATGAAAACAAGTCCACCTAGTTACAACAATCGAAAATAAACTAACCAATCGAGAATTAATATTTTACGTTAATAATATCGACAAATGATTAGCAAAGATAATCGGAGATAGGTTTAATGTTAAGTTTTGCACTGATGTTCTATCAACCGCCTGACAAAGCGTTTTGAAGTCACATGGGTATATAACGCTCATTGCTCCATTAAAAGTGTCACAAGTTCTTTTTTTTCAATACTTGATAATATTTTCCCCGATCGCTCCTTTAATTTTAATTTTTCAATTTTAGTTTTGATGTGGATCGTTAGAAAATTTTCTAAAATATCAAAGAAAACATCTTCATGCTTATCTTCTTCAACATCGTTATTCCAAATCGCGAGTTTACTTAAATTACTATACTCAGGTTTATCGCGCCAATTTTCAAGTAATTGACCAGTACTAAGATCCTGACGAGCTCGGCAAATATCAAGGATTTCACATAATAAATTTATTCCAGGAAGATCTATAATTTTAAATTCAGGGAATAAAGGCAGCGAAAAAGCTAATTTAGGGTGTTGTAATAAAATAGAAATAGCAAGACGCATTGGCGTTGATTTTTGCTTCTTCGGCTTCACAAGTATGGAGGCTGCGGGTAATAATTTTTTTAATCCTTCTTTTTCAATACCCAGTAATTTTGTTAATTTCTCTTCCATCATTTCTCTAAAAACTGTGGCTTGTAATTTACTGATCAGCGGGATAGCTAACTGTGCTAGCTTTGATTTACTATCATTATGTCGCATATCGACCTGTGAAAGGATCTGTTCGAATAAAAAATCGGATAAAGGCTGAGCATTTTCAACAAGTAGCTCAAAAGCAGATTTCCCCTCTTTTTGGATAAAGCTATCTGGATCCTCCCCATCTGCCAAAAACATAAAGCGTAACATACGACCATCTTGAAGATGCCCTAAGGCATTATTTAATGCACGCCATGCGGCATCTTTTCCCGCTTTGTCACCATCAAAACAACAGACTATTTCACTGGTACTTCTAAATAAAAGTTTTATATGATCGGGTGTGGTTGCTGTGCCTAACGATGCAACGGCGTAATCGATGCCAAATTGCTGTAATGCAACAACGTCCATGTAGCCCTCAGTTACTAAAATGCGTTGTATATCTTTATGTGCTTGTTTTACCTGATATAAACCGTAAAGCTCTTTGCCTTTATGGAAAATAGGGGTTTCAGGGGAGTTTAAATATTTAGGCTCTTGGTTATCTAAAACACGCCCACCAAAGCCACAAACGCGTCCACGCCTATCAATGATTGGAAACATTAAACGGTCACGAAAACGATCATAACTGCCACTCGCACCCGCACTTACACCTACACTTTTGCTTATCAGCACTCCAGATTCAACCAGTTGTAATTCAAGTTCGCTTGAGGTGGCATAACGTTTTCTGAGTTCATCCCATCCTGGCGGAGAATAACCAATCTTAAAATGTTTTACTGTTTCTCCTGAAAGGCCTCGACTTTTCAAGTAATTAATTACTTTTGCGCTATTTACATGATGACGTAGTTGTTGTTGATAAAATCGCATTATATCGGCCATTAATAGGTACATATCTTTACGATCTACATAGGGAGTAGGGTGGCTTTGATAATTTGTTTCCTCTTCACGGATCACATTGACAGAAAGTTGATCGGCAAGACTTTCAATGGCATCGACAAATTCAATACCATCATATTCCATTAAAAATGATAATACATTACCGTTAGCACCACAGTTAAAACAATGATAAAACTGCGCTTCGCTATTTACTGAAAATGAAGATTTATTGTTACCATTATGAAACGGACAACTTGCGCGATAGCTTTTGCCATTTTTTTTGAGTTTAATACGACTTTCGATAACATCAACAATATCTGTTCGTGCAAGAAGATCATCAATGAAGTATTTTGGAATTCGACCAGCCATTTAATTCCTCTTTATAACGATTATACAATGCTTAATCATGCGTAAGCTTGGATGCCAAAGCAAGGTTGATGATTTGATCTATCAACGATTAGCGTTGCTCTCGAATGTTGGGAGAATGTTGTGTCTTTTTTGGTCCGTGATCTGATGGATAAATGATGCATATTGAAGCAACATGGGTATATACTCATGTATTGCCAATGACATGTTTTAGTTAATTTGGTAGGCAAAGCCTAAGCTTAGCTAACTGTTGATAGGTCGGCTGTTATGCTTTGATCTGACCTAAGAGCTAAAGCCTGGCAGAGTATCTTTACGCCATATGGGTACATACTTAAAATAAAAACAGTATACTTTTTTATGCTGCGGCTTTAAGTATCAAAAAAGAAAGCAAGGTTAAGCTAAAATTGACCTTACAAGTCCACTCACTTCACCCATATCTGCTCGTCCTTGAATATCCTTTTTAAGCATACCCATTACTTTGCCCATATCTTGCATGCTAGTTGCTTTAGCTGCAGCGATAGCCTGTTCAATCAACGCGTTGACTTGCTCTGAACTGAGTGGTTGAGGCAAAAATTCTTGCAATATAGAAAGCTCATCTTTTTCTATGCCAACGAGATCAAAACGTTCAGCTTTTTCAAATTGCGAAATTGAATCTTTACGTTGTTTAACAGATTTAATAATTACAGCGGTCACTGCATCATCATCAAGCTCAATACGCTCATCAATTTCTATTTGCTTTATCGCCGCCATAAGCATACGAAGTGTGCCTAAACGAAGCTTATCTTTCGCCCGCATCGCAGCGATCTGTTGCTCTTTTAATTTTATTTTTAAAGACATGACGATCTTTAATAAAGTCGGACGCGGCGAGCATTTTCACGAGAAAGTTTTTTCAAATGACGTTTAACTGCGGCAGCTTTTGCACGTTTACGTACTGTTGTTGGTTTCTCAAAATATTCACGTTTACGTGTTTCAGCTAAGATACCTGCTTTTTCACAAGAGCGTTTAAAACGACGTAGTGCTACGTCAAAGGGTTCATTTTCACGAAGTTTAATTACTGGCATATGCTTATTACCTTTAGTTATTGCGGCCGTTAAGTGACCAGTGTATAGAAAATATAGTATACATAAAACATATATGACATTTTAAACTTTTTTATGTAAATGTAAAGAAAGACCTAAAAAATAAACTAAAAGAAAATTTTTACACTGCCAGTATATGGTTTGTTGCTTTAAAATGTACTCACTATAATGCCATAGCAAGGCGCAAGGAATGTAATTGGTATAACATACGGTTGTCTATTATGAGTATGCAATACAGTGGTAAAACCCAGTTTGCATTTATCAAATATAGTCATGAAATGTTTAAATATCGAGCGCTAAATTGAAATATTAATTTATAAAGAATTTTGGTGTGTTTTCGCACTATAGTATCGAAATTCAGAAGATAATGTGAAAGTCAGCAAAAATAATGAACGCGTAGCAATTTATACCCATGTAACGTAAATATGCGTTGTTAGGCTCATGCTCGATGATCAGAATAAGGTACAATATCAGGTCATTGTTGTTCACTTTTTAATTATTGTACCGCAGTCTTTGTTTTCGAGGTTGTGTCCCGCAGGGCAATGCTACTAATACCAACCCACGTTGTTATAAAATCTCTATGTAGAATAACTATTTAGGAATTTATGCCTAGCACCTTGGTACTATTTCCCTTGCTGAATTTTCACATTTAGGTACGATAGGTATAGTTGATTAGCCTTTCTAAGATCAATTTCAATAAATAGATTTTCTATTTTACTGCTTAGAATAATTTACTTCGTTATTGTACGTTTTGTAAAGAGAATCGCCATGTACCTCAACTTACGCTTTGAATTAACCTATTTTTTCAGCGTAACATCTATAACACATACTTTATGTAACTGTTATAATCAAGTTGCGGTTGGTTGATGTTGGCATTACGAACAGTTTCTATTGTCACATGAAAGAGGCAGTTCATGGGGGTGTTGGAAATGATAGCAATTTCATTGACTTGATTGTGTTAGATCCGCCTACGGGGACGCATATCTGTTGTTTCTCGGTGAATATTTAGATTTAAGTTAAGCAAAATAACATTTGATATCAGACTTATCAAAGTATCAAGCGCAAGAACAAAAAAATAATTTATTCACCGCGCTGCGCGAAAATAAGCAACAATAATAGCAGGCCTGCCTTATAATTTTAAGCCTGTTAAAAGTTGCTGATGAAAAAATTGAAAATTTAGTTGCTGTTGTGTGTTCACCCGTTATATTCTTATTAAATGCATCAACGGGTCGCTGTGCATTTATAGTCAAACAAAATATTAAATGTGTTTTTTGTCGCATAGCGACTTCGTAGAAAAACTTATAGTAAAAGAGGCATTGAGCCGATGCGAATTTTAGGCATTGAAACGTCATGTGATGAAACGGGCATTGCCATTTATGATGATAAGTGTGGCTTGTTGTCTCATCAATTATACAGTCAAGTTGCGCTTCATGCTGATTACGGCGGCGTTGTGCCGGAGCTTGCTTCGCGTGATCATGTTCGTAAAACTATTCATTTAGTTAAAGCAGCATTAGCATCAGCGAACTCCTCTAAAAACGATATAGATGCAATCGCATTTACTGCTGGACCTGGCCTTGTTGGCGCGCTTTTGGTTGGCGCGTGCATTGGTAGAAGCCTTGCTTTTGCGTGGGGGAAACCCGCAATTGCTGTCCATCACATGGAAGGTCACCTGCTAGCCCCAATGCTTGAGAATGAAAAACCTGAATTTCCCTTTTTAGCATTACTTGTTTCAGGTGGGCATACTCTTATGGTACGAGTTGAGAATATTGGTGAGTACACCTTGCTCGGTGAAAGTATTGATGACGCGGCAGGTGAAGCTTTTGATAAAACAGCTAAATTATTAGGTCTTGAATATCCAGGGGGGCCTCGCCTTGCAAAATTAGCAGAGAAAGGAAGTGCAGAGCGCTTTATTTTTCCACGTCCAATGACCAACAAGCCAGGCTTAGACTTTAGTTTTAGCGGCTTAAAAACAGCAGCGGCAGTAACCATTGCCAGAGAAGGTAATGATCAACAAACTCAAGCGGACATTGCACGCGCTTTTCAAGATGCAGTGATTGATACGATTGCTATAAAGTGCAAACGCGCCTTAAAACAAACGGGTTTAAAAACCCTTGTTGTTGCAGGTGGTGTAAGTGCCAATAAATCATTGCGTGATCAGCTCGCGAAGTTGATGAAAAAAAGCGGCGGCAAGGCATTTTATCCACGCAATGAGTTTTGTACCGACAACGGCGCTATGATAGCATACGCGGGCATGCAAAGATTTAAAGCTGGCCATTTTGAACCGTTAGCCATCAAGGCAAGACCAAGATGGCCTTTAGATACATTAGCAAGTATTACCAATCGCGTTATCTGCCCATAAATGAAGGAAACCTAATGCAACCAACCTCTCCAAAAAACACACCTAAAATTGATGATAAACGCATGGATCCTTATCAACAAGGTTTTCAAGACGATGAAATCGATCTTCGAGAACTGATCAAAGTACTATGGGCTTACAAATGGCTCACTGTTATAATGTGTGCCATTGCCATTATAGGCTCTGTTTTTTATGCTTTACACGCACCGCAAAAGTGGGATGCAAAAGCTACAATCATTAAGCCAGACAATAATAGTACAACTGATTTATATCTATCGATTTCAAAAGTCAGCGGAATATTAGATGATTTTGATGCAAAAACAGATCGTTTCGATGCTTTAGTTGATCCACAACAGTTATTGGCTTCTTTTGTCCTCGCCTTTAATTCACTAGATAATAAAAAGATTTTTTTACAACAAAACCCTATATTTTTGAGAGACTTAAAAGTAAAACAAATTCAAAGGGCAGATAAGGAATTAACTGCTAAAAATAAAGTACAAACCAATAATTATCAAAATATATTAAATAGCTGGGCAGCAAATATCAAAGCAATCCCCAATAAAAAAGATCTGACTGTTTCACTTTCACTTCAAAGTAACTCACCAGGCTTATCTGCAGCATTACTTAACGCCTATATTAAATTTATTTGCCAAAAAATACGCAACAAACAATATGAGATATTGATTGTGTTAATGGACGGCAAAATAAAAGATTTAACAGGCACTCTTGATATCGCAATAAAAACAGCAAAACTAAATTTAGCATCCAAAATTATAAAAACAGACTATGCGTATAAAATATCGTTACTCGGCGGAGTGATAAATTATCAAAAAAATTCTGGTGATAACAACGCCCTGCTTCCGATTTATATGGGCTCAAAAGCATTAAAAGCACAAATCAAAGTGTTAAAATCAATTTCTGATCCTAGTGTATTTAACCCAAAAATTGCTTTAACTAAAATTAAACTTGATGCATTAAATGCGTTGACAATTAATAAAGAAGATAGAAACTTTATGCCATTTCGTTTCCAACAAGAGGTAACTCAACCTCTGCACCGCACGTCACCAAAACGTGCTTTAATTGTCGTTTTAGCAACACTGCTTGCTGGCATGCTTTCATTCTTCATTGCACTTGTACACCATTACATAATTAAAGAAGAGTAATTATTAACTCATGTTGTGCCTTGTTTGACCTCCTGTTTAATGTCTGACACTGTTTTATTACGCTATATGGGTACATGCCTATGTAGCCTTAAAACGCTAGGTCAATAACTTCCAATTTCTTTTATGTGAAATATCTTTTTTATGCAAAAAACAACCACCTCGCACAATTTCTGTCGATAATTACGGTTATACTAAAGCACTTATTTTAATGGTGCTTAAAATGCGAATGCGAAAACTAAAATGGATTTTACTGGCGATTGTTTTAGGGGTATTAGTCACTTTGGGCTTGAAACAATTAATGAAAACGGAGGGCTCTTCAAAAAATATTGAGCTTGAGCATCGGGTTTATACAACAAAAATAAAGCTAAGATCCATTGCGCCTTTAATTCAAGGTTTTGGTGTTGCAAAAGCGAAAGTTCAGTGGCAAGGACTTTCACAAATCAAAGGCTCTATTGTTTACAAATACGATAAACTCTCGAGAGGAGCGTTTATTAAAAAAGATACTCTTTTACTTAAAATAGACCCTACGCCCTATGATTTAGCGCTTGCAACCGCTATTGCTCATAAAGCGGAAATACAGACCGAGTTTGATAAGCTCTCCATTGAAAAAGAAAAATTAACGCTTGCCTTAAAACTTGAAAAAAGTAATTTATCGCTTGAAAAAAGGGAATATCGACGCCAAAATTCTCTAAGTAAATCGGGTACAATTTCAAAATCCCACCTTGAAAAACAGCAACGGATCTTCACAATCCAATCTCTGAAAGTGAAGGATCTTCATGCACAGTTACAACAAATCCCCGCGCGATTAAATGCGATTAAAGCATCAAACTCACAGGCAGAAAGCCAAATTCAGCAAGCGGAGCTCAATTTAACCCACACAAAAATTAACATGCCGTTTGATGGGAGAATTGAACAAATTAATGTTGAAGATGGTGAATATTGTGCTATTGGTCAAACATTATTAACAGCGCAAGATCATAGTTTGATGGAAGTTGAAGCGAAGGTTCCAATTTATCAGCTACAACGTCTATCAGCTACATTTTCAAAATCGGCATTTTTATCCGTTGATAAATATCCTAACTTTGCAAGATTAAATTTACCTGTTCACGTTGAATTTCATAGTGCCTTAAGAAATGCCTCATGGGAAGGCTGGCTCGCGGGAATTTCAGGACAAGTTGATTTGAATGTTGGCACCATTGGTGTTTTGGTTGAAATACCCGTTGATTTAAAATCTAATATTCAACTCAAAAATAAACAACTTCCTTTAACGAGCGGCATGTTTGTTGAAGTGATGATTCAAGGCGTTGCTAAGGAGCACTTTGTTATACCCAAAAAAGCATTACACGGTGATAGGCTCTATCTTGTTGATAAAAACAATCGCCTAAAGATTCAAGCTGTCGATGTTTTATTTACTCGTGGCGCGTGGGTTGTTATCGGGCGAAAAGGGGTCGACGTAGGTGATGTTATTATTACTACCGATATTTTGCCTGCAACAACAGGCATAAAAGTAAAGGTGATGAAAAATTTAAAAATGCAGCGCATACGGGGAGAGTAATATGTTACGTTTTTTTACAGTTCACCCTACCGTTGCCAATTTGTTAATGATATTTTTGATGATCCTTGGTATTTTGGCAATACCCGAAATGAAACGCGAAACATTCCCTAGTTTTAAACGTGTTAAAGTTGAAGTGCAAATTCCTTATCCTGGCGCAAATCCTAAAGATGTAGAACAAGCAATTTGTTTACCCATTGAAGATGCGCTTGATGGGATCAATCATTTAACAGAGCTTACCTGTCAAGCAACTGAAGGTATGGCAACAACTGTTGTTGAAATGAACCTCAAAACAGGTGAAGTAGGGCGTTTTATTAATGATATTCGCACCGCAGTTGATGGCATAGACGATCTACCTGATGAGGCTGAAAAAATCATTATTAAACAACTCAATGTTTATGATCGGGTTGTTTCTATCGGTGTTGCATCAAATATGGGGCAAGTTGAACTTAAAGAATATGTTGAACACTTAAAGCGCCGCATGAAAAGGATCAGAGGCGTTGCTATGATTGACATTTCAGGCTTTTCAACGCCGCAATTACGAGTTTTGTTGAATTTACATAAATTACGAGCACTGAATCTCACTGTGTCTGATATTGCCAAACGTGTTGGTGAGCAAAATATTACGATGCCGAATGGAAAAATTTATACTGCTGAGCGTACCTTGCTTTTACGATTCGATGATCAAAAAGAAACACCGCGCGAGCTTGCAAAAATCGTTATTGCGACTAATAAACAAGGAGGAGTCGTTTATTTAGGTGATATTGCTAAGATTGAGCGAAGTTTTGAGCTACCTGACGATCGTATTGAAATAAATGGACAATCTGGCGCGCTACTTGAAATTAAAAAGAAAGATAATGCAGATGCGATTAAAGTCTATGATCGACTCAAAGACTTTGTAGAGAAAGAGCAACATGCCAGTCCTTCTTCAGTTCATTTAAGCATTACACGAGACATGGCATCACTTGCAAGAGATCGTATTAATATGCTTGCATCAAATGGCATTCAAGGTATTTTTTTAGTGTTTTTGGTGATGTGGTTATTTTTTCCATGGCGCTATGCCTTTTGGGTTTCAATGGGCTTACCCGTTTCGTTTCTTGCTTCACTCTTTGTCATGACAAAATTTGGACTATCATTAAATATGCTTAGTTCTGTTGGTTTGTTGATTGCGATTGGGTTGTTGATGGATGATGCTATCGTACTTTCTGAAAGTATTGCTACGCAACTCGAAAAACAAAAAGATAAAATTCAAGCCATTGTTGATGGGATCAATAATGTAAAAGCAGGTATATTTTCTTCTTTTTTAACCACGATTGCCATCTTTGGATCACTTGCATTTTTGCAAGGAGACATGGGAAGGGTATTAAAAGTCGTCCCTATTGTTTTAGTTATCACCCTTGTGATATCACTCATTGAAGCCTTTCTTATTTTACCTCACCACCTATATCGCGCCAATCAAAATAGTTCAACAGGCATCAAGCCAATAGCATTAAAAGTTCTTTTTAATCAGTTTTTTGAAAAAGCTCGTGCCCAGTATCTTCCGATAGTTGTTTCTAAAATAATTGATCATCGCTACCTTTTCACGGGTGGCATTGTTTTTTTATTTATACTTTCTATTGCAATGCCAATAAGCGGTATCCTTAAATTTTCTCCATTTCCTGAATTAGAAGGTAATCAACTGCAAATTACATTATTGATGCCCCCTGGAACCCCTTTTTTAGAAACACAAAAAGTAGTCAAAAAAATCGAAAAAGATATTCAAACAGTGAATAATTTTTATGAAAAAGATCAACCTAATCATCAAGCGCTTATCAAAAACAAAATTCTCCAATATGGTCTCAATATTGATGCAAATGAACGTGGTCAAAATGCCGCTACTATTTATATTGACCTCTTAGATACGGAAATACGAACAACTCGATTGGAAGATTTTAAAACTAGGTTAATGTTACAAATAGGAAAATTAACCGGTGTAAGCTCATTTATGGTGCGTGTCCCGTCAAGAGGCCCTGCAGGGAGAAATGTCGAAATAGAACTTAGCCACCCGAATTTGCAAGTTTTAAAATCAGCAGGCCATGATCTGACCAATTACCTTAATAAATTTGCAGGTATGCATAATTTACTGTCAGATCTACGTGATGGTAAACCTGAAATTCAGATGACGTTGTTGCCAGGCGCTGAACATTATGGCGTGACAGGTCACCGAGTCGCTAATCAATTACGCAGTGCATATTTGGGCATTAAAATTAATGATTTATACATTAATCATGACAGTGTAGAGCTCGATGTGCGTTTAGATCCTAAGGTGCATGGTGCGCTTGAAACACTCCATGATTTTCCAATTATACTTGCCGATGGAAGGTCAATTCCACTGTCTAATCTTGTCTCGTTTACCTATCAGCGCGGTGTTAATAAAATATCTCGTGTGAATACGCTACGCACGTTAACATTACATGGCGATATTAATGCAAAAGTAAATAATACAGCGGAGGTGATGAGAAAAATAAAGGCTGAGTTTATACCGCATCTACAAGCTCGATACCCTGGGTTAATTGTTCACTTAAAAGGTGAGGCTCAATCTTCTGACGAAACGGGGAGATCAATGATCGCAACATTTTCAATTGGTCTGTTTGCTATTTTTGCAATATTAAGCTATCAATTTAGAAGTTATATCGAACCTATTATTATTATTATCGCCATACCTCTTGCATTAATGGGGGTCATTTGGTCACATCTTTTATTAGGTTATAATTTGACGATGCCTTCCATCCTTGGTTTTATTTCTTTAGCGGGGATCGTGGTAAATGATTCTATTTTATTGGTGCAATTTATTAAAAAAGATTTAGCAGAGTTTGGTGATATCAAACGGGCGGCAATTTTTGCGACACAACAGCGTTTACGTGCTATTTTTATTACTAGTGCAACCACAATGGTAGGTTTGCTTCCATTGTTATTAGAGCAAAGCTTACAAGCACAAATTCTCATTCCAATGGTTATTGCGATTATGTTTGGTTTGCTCGCAGCAACCAGTTTAATCATTTTTGTACTGCCGGCTCTTTATGTTATTTTAGACGACTTTAATCTAACCTGTCGGCATACAAAATTATAGCAATTACAGCACATAACCACGCTAGCATTCGGTAAAAGGTGTAGTATTTCGTTGTTTTTTCGAGAGAGAAAAATTGCTTAATCTCTGTAGCCACATAACTTATTGCAAGCATTTTATCCCAGTCACCTCAAGATGAAAAGTCACATTGGTAAATAGTGTCGAAATACGAGGCATAAAATTCAACTCTCGATGATTAATTGAGTTAATCACCTCGCATTAGAATGGAAGATTCAACCCTCAAGTGCATAATCGTTACGCCGCTAGTGCTAGCATATGTTTTTTCAATGATCTCAAATGGTGTTATAAATAATAGCATCTTTTCTGGCTTGCCATTAAGCTGAATTAAGTCATGCCTAACTGAGTCATCACAGATCTATTTAAAGTCTGTTGATTTATACTCATCACACCTGAAGATGCAATTTTCACCGCGAATTTAAAGGCTTAGAGGCAAGGAATTGATTGAATATAATGGTTATTCCCTTGCCAAAATCAATAACACCTTTAAAATTTGCCATTTGAGGGAAGCTGAGTAAATCATATTTTGCGTTGCAATACTCAAAAAGTGAATAACAATACAGGGTTAAAGTTTTTTTTATACTACTGAAGGGGGCATTGTGTCTTGAACATGGATCACTCAGGTGTCCTGGAACGATTATCTTCAGGTGTGATGGGTATAAATGCAATAAAGCAAGTTAATACCTTTAACGGAACGACCAACGCTATGATCAAAATGCCAGCTAACTAAGTTCATTTTCATCCTAGAATGGTGTGGCTTGAACAGTGTCATCAAAAATTAAAACGAGATCATAAGATTCAATTTCACGCACTTCTTTTTTTACATTTTCCATAAATCGGCCGAGCTAAACTGCCTATTAAATAAAAACGAATATTTTGATTGTGACTATTTTCTCCATCGAGAAGATTAGATAACCCAGTTGCAGATGTGTAGCTCAATGATGTTACATGGTGATCAATATACAGTTCAAATATTTGTTTATTTTTATTCACAGCTACACTTTATCAGTTTTTGATATTAAATTTTAGTTTATTGCGTAACATCAGTTATAAAGAAAAGACAACTTTGTGCGGCACGACCATCAAGGCACTAATTAGTCAACCATTCACTACCATACTAGTTAGGTACGTTTTATTGATATTCAATCAAAATGACAAGCATTAATAGTTGACTATTGTTATTTAATTTAGCGTAGTGGTGTTGTGCATTAACCCAACATCCAAGCTATAACAGTTCATTAGATCTCTATGTTATATGAATTGAAGTTCTATTAAATTAAAATTATTCTCTAACAAAAAACAAGTTAATTTCTTACAAAATTGTCGATAAAAAAACACTTGACTTGAAAGGCAAGTGAAATAAGTGTATAATATGCTACCTGTTTTTTATCTATTTTGGACGGTATCTTATGACTCAAACAGCTCAAACAGATCAAACAACTCAAACAACTCAAGCAGCTCAATTTCAACTAAAAGAACTTATCCTCAAAGCTAAAGAAAAAGGGTTCTTAACCCAAGCAGAAGTTAACGATTACCTTCCACAAGATGTTTTTCAAGAAGATCAAATTGAAGATATTATTCAAATGATGGGTGATATGGGGATTAAAGTTTTTGAAACAGCGCCAGATGCTGACGAAATGATCTTGGGTGAAGATAGCAATGATACCGCAGATGAAGATGCTGTTGAGGCGGCTACTCAAGTGATGGCAACTGTTGCATCTGAAACGGGTCGAACAACTGATCCTGTTCGGATGTATATGCGTGAAATGGGGGCTGTACAGTTATTGACACGCGAAGGCGAAGTAGTGATTGCAAAACGCATTGAAGAAGGCATTAAAATAGTTCAAAATTCTGTTTCTGAATATCCAGCAACGATAATAGGCATCCTTGATAAATGGGATAGTTACCTTGCGGATGAAATGAAACTAACAGATATGATCATAGGGTTTGTTGATCTAAATGATGAATTAACGCAGTCTGTCAGCGCGACTAACATTGGGTCGGAGTTGCCGATTGATCATCAAGTTAAAAAGGAACTTAATGATACTGAAGAGGAAGATGAAGAAGAGCTAAAAGGGCCATGTCCTATAGAAGCTTATGACAAATTTACCGAGCTTCGCAGATTAAATAAAATCGTTGAAGATTCAATTCAGAAGAATGGGAGATCGCATAAAGCAACGCGTATGGCAATTCATCAACAAGCTGAATTCTTTCAAATTTTCAAGCTTACGCCTAGGCAATTTTATGCCATGGTGAAGAGTATTTGCTCAGCGGTGGATATCGTTCGCGTACAAGAGAGGCTAGCACTTAAAATTTGTGTTGAACAAGGTGGTGTGCCTAAAAAAATCTTTATCAAATTATTTAAAGGTAATGAAACAAATCGCGATTGGTTAGACACTTTACTTTCGAGTGATGCAGAATATGCAACACGAATTTCAGGAATGACGCTTGAGTTAAATCGCTGCATTAGCAAGTTGATTGCTGTAGAAAAACAGTCCATGTTAACGATCTTAGATCTCAAAGAAATTTATCGTATAATGAGTATTGGACAAAAGAAAGCGAAACGTGCGAAGAAAGAAATGGTTGAAGCAAACTTACGTTTGGTTATTTCGATAGCTAAAAAATACACAAACCGTGGTTTACAATTTCTTGATCTTATTCAGGAAGGTAATATCGGTTTAATGAAGGCAGTAGATAAGTTTGAATATCGTCGCGGTTATAAATTTTCTACCTATGCCACATGGTGGATCCGTCAGGCGATAACGCGCTCAATTGCCGATCAGGCGCGTACTATCCGTATTCCTGTGCACATGATTGAAACCATCAATAAACTTAACCGTATCGCACGACAAATTTTGCAAGAAATGGGCAGAGAGGCACAACCAGATGAATTAGCAGAGCGCATGTTCATATCAGAAAAGAAAATTCGTAAGGTGCTTAAAATTGCCAAAGAGCCTATTTCAATGGAAACGCCCATTGGTGAAGATGATGACTCTCATTTAGGGGACTTCATTAAAGATGAAACCATTGCTTTACCTGTTGATAATGCGACTAGTTCAAGCCTTAAAAATGCAACAAGTGAAGTATTAGAAGGCCTTACTGCAAGGGAAGCAAAAGTACTACGTATGCGGTTTGGTATTGATATGAATACAGATCATACACTCGAAGAAGTGGGAAAGCAGTTTGATGTGACGCGTGAACGTATCCGTCAGATTGAAGCGAAAGCATTGCGTAAATTACGCCACCCAAGTCGCAGCGAAACATTACGCAGCTTTATAGACGAGTAATCTTAATCTCGATTAATAGACTTATCTTGCCGTGATCTTGAGATACTTTATATAGCCTTTAATTCGTATATCAGAGCAGGGTATAACATGAATTAATCGTTATGATTTTTTCGAACGTTGTGACGCATGACTGGCTTTCGAGGCTTGCCTCAAGGAGCAAGGCAATTTAATGTTATAAAATATTTATCACTACGACTGTTTTATGTAGCGTCTTCGTGTTGAATTTACCTTACTGGTGTTGCATCTTGAGATAACATGGGTATATAATTAGTGTGCAAATTAGGCCCCTTAGCTCAGTTGGTTAGAGCACACGACTCATAATCGTTAGGTCCCCCGTTCAAGTCGGGGAGGGGCCACCACATACTTAAATCAAGACGTCTCAGGACGTCTTTTTTATGTATTAAGTAAAGTGAAATCAATGGCTTACGGTGATCTTATGTATTTTGGCGTCTCAGGATGTTTCACAACATCCACGATTTAAAGTACTATAGAAAGAACTATAGAGATAAACAATTAAATTCTGTAGTACTTTTTATTCAAAAGGGGTATAAAATGGCTCGCGTAACTCCACTTACAGACACAGAAATCAAACAAGCAAAGAGAAAAGAAAAAAGTTACTTACTATCTGATGGTGGAGGCTTACAATTAAGAGTTAATGTAACAGGATCTAAATCATGGCTCTTTAGATACCTAAAACCTTTCACTAAAAAATATCAAACTATTAGCCTTGGTCAATACCCTAGCGTAACACTGGCACAAGCTAGAAAAAAAAGAGAGGCTGCAAAAGAACTCTTGGCACAAGATATTGACCCAAAGGAAAGTCGAGATGATATTATTAAAGCTCGTACAGATGATCTCAAAAATACTTTTGGAGAACTTGCTAAAAAGTGGTTAGTGCTGAAGAAACAACAAGTAAAACCAGAGACCGCAGA
>JAGLDN010000074.1 GCA_023145575.1 Psychromonas sp. | reverse complement strand
CTATGGTTTGTATTGCAATGCATGGTAACTTTTTTCGCGTTCAACTGAATGTCACAACCATGATAAAGTGAGCTTGAGAAGCATTTCATTGCGTGATTGTTTAAGTGTTATCGAATTAACAGAGCAGTTTACATCAGCTCGTCTGTTAGCCGCAACACAAGCACTTGTTATTATAAAACGCGAAAATAAATTAAAACAATCACATTTTAGTACTAATTTAAAAACGATGATGGGCGAGGTGTTATCTGAATTTACTTATGTTGATGATCGTCCGTTAGGTGCTTATTTGCGTCACTTTATGTCGCTTATCCTAAATAAACATTGGAAACTTTATAAGGGTTGTATTCATGTGGCGTCAAAGTAAAACGTAAAATTGTGCAGAAATGTGAGTTTTAAAATTGCATAATAGTCACACTAGGTCGACATTTTATAACGAACTGTTTGTTGCAAATTGTTAAGGTGGTTTGTGTGTTAGCTTCTTTATTTTGATATGATGGTAACACTAGCGTGGCAATGTAAAAAAAGGGTGTAATCATTTACTCAATTATCTTATTTTGCGCATTATTGTTGATCATAGCGTGCGTAGCTGAGGTCGCATTTTACGTTACATGGGTATCATATCACAATTTAACATTTAAGAATGATGATGACTGAAAACGAAACATATTTAAATACGGAAATAACATTAATTACTTCTTTTCAAGATGCGGATCCGATAGGGATGATTTATCATGGAAACTATTTTCGTTTTTTTGAAAGCGCACGTTGGGAATTGATGCAAAAAGTTGACTATAACTATCGCGCAATGATTGATTCGGGTTATTTTTGGCCAGTCATTGATAGCTATATTAAATATGTAAAGCCAATACCTTTTAATCATAAAATACGGGTAAAAGCTTCCTTAACAGCGTGGGAACATTATTTGCGTGTTGACTATGTTATTTTTGATGGTGATACAGGTGTTAGAATGACTAAAGGTTATACCCGCCACGTTGCAGTAAATTTGTCAACGCATGAAATGTGTCTTGCCTCTCCTAAAGTATTTTTAGATAAACTGGATGATTATTTTGTTAATTAAAAAAAGAATGGCAATTTTATGTCTACTATTTTCTTGTAGCTGTAGTGCGCAAGTCATCACCTTTAAATCATTACAAGCCGCGTTGACAGCCTATCCGTTGGTACGCGGGAAATATACACAGCAAAAAACGCTTAAGATGTTTAAACAACCTCTACGCTCAAGCGGACACTTTTTATTATCTGGAACGCAAGGACTTCAATGGTCTCAAATGCAACCTTTTCCAGTATCACTCGTTTTAACAAAAGATAAACTAAGCCAACAGTTTTCCAACGCACCACCACAAATTATCTCTGTAAAAAATCAGCCACTGGTATTTTATTTTAGTCACTTGTTTTTGTCTGTGTTTAAAGGAGACATGACCGCGTTATCCACGCAATTTAAAATGCAATTAAAAGGAGATAATAAAAACTGGTATTTGTCATTAATGCCTAGGAATGCACCGTTAAATAAAGTGTTCAAGCAAATAAATGTATCAGGAGGAAATTATATAGAGCAACTTTTATTAATAGAATTATCGGGCGACACCACGAAAATAACATTTAGCAATCAACACAGTACTCCTTCAAAGCTGACTAAACATGAACAAGCTACCTTTAAACTATAAATTTGCACTACTTTGGCTTGTTGTCATACTTTGCAGTCTTTTTTTATTAGTACAGCAAACGCTGCTTACAAAACACTTGCCTATCGAAACTAATATACTGGCTTTATTACCAAAAGATTCAAGCAATCCCTTTGCAGAGCAAGCTTTTACTCAAATTAGTGATCAATTAAATAACAAAGTTCTTTTGATGATTGGTGGTACGAATAAAAAGCAAGTGTTTGCAGCTGCGCCTTATTTTGAAAAAGGTTTAAAAAGTTTAGATATGTTTTCGTCTGTTTCAGGGAATATATCCGCACAGCAACAGCAATCTTGGGGGGATTTGTATTTCCCGGTACGCGCGCAATTACTAACGAATAAGCAAAAACAACGTTTAACCAACCACCCGCATTCGCAAATACAGCGTGTGCTATCCCAAGTTTATAATCCATTTTCAGGCGTGACGGGAAAAGAGTTAAAAAAAGATCCTTTTTTGCTCTTTCGTGAATATATTTCTGATAAAGCGCAAGGTGCAAATAAGTTACATTTAGAGCAAGGCTATTTAACAGCGTCGGATCATGGTTTATTTTACATTGTGCTACATGGGCAATTGAATGCTAGCCCTTATAATGTTAATCTACAAAAAAAGCTTTCACAATTAACGCAGTTAGAACAACAAGTTGAATCAAAATTCCAAGTGAAAATTAGCCATGCTGGCACGTTGTTTTATGCGTCATATGGTACAAAAAGCGCAAAAAATGAAATCAGTACAATTGGTGTTGGCTCAATGATCGGTAGTATTTTATTATTACTTTTCTTTTATCGTAGTGCCTTGCCAATCATGTTAGCTTTGTTGTCAGTTTTCTGTGGTTTACTGGTTGCCTTTGTCATTACCGTGTTGGTTTTTGGTAAGGTGCATTTGTTTAGTTTGGTCTTTGGTGCAAGTTTAATTGGCGTTTCGATTGATTATGCATTTCATTATTTAACTGATCGGTTACTCAATGAGGGTCATTGGGACTCATCACTTGCATTAAGGCATATATTCAATGCGATAACGCTGGGCTTACTCACCAGCTTAATTGGTTATTTAGGATTACTCGTGGCGCCTTTTCCAGGGTTACAGCAATTGTCTCTTTTTTCAATTGTCGGACTAATATCAGCCTATTTGACGGTTGTTTGTTGGTACCCATTGTTAGCGAAATCTGCCAGCACAAGTAAAAAACCTAACTTGACAATCTTAAGGCGTTGGTTGCACTTGTGGCAGCACAAACAATTTCGTATTTACACACCTGTTATTTTATTAGTAACCGCTTTAATTGCACTTACTCAAGTGCATTTTAATGATGATATTCATCAGCTACAAGCTATGCCGAAAAATTTAAAAAAACAAGAATCTCTCATTCAAACGGTAACGGGTATTGGACAAAAAGTACAAGTTTTATTGGTCAAGGAAGACTCTAAGGCGTTGTTGTTAAATCGTTTACATCAGGTTTCAAACGACTTTAATGAGTGGAAAAAACAAGGCTATATTGACAGTTATCAAAGTATCAGTAACTATGTGCCGACGATTAAAGAGCAGCGTAAAGACTATCAGTTAGTAAAAAAACTCTATTCATCTCAATCCATTGATCTCGCTAAGAGGTTAAATTTTGCTCTCCCACCGTCATCGCTACCTAATTTTTCAGCACTGACGATAGAACAATTTTTGGCATCAAAGGCCTCGACTGATTTGCGTTTTTTATGGCTTCAGCCAATTCACGGTGAATATAGTAGTATTATTGTTATTCATGGACTCACCCAGCAAAAAAAATTGGTCAAATATATAGACCATAGTGCGGATTTGATTTATTTAAATAAAGCACAAAAGATCTCTGCAATTTTTAAGGACTATAGGGAGCATATTAGTTGGCTGTTAGTTGTAGCATATTTGCTTGTTAGCTTTGCATTATTTTTTCGTTATGGTTTATCACTTACTTTTAAAGTTGTTTTCCCGCCGTTTGTTGCTGGTTGTTTGGGACTTGCGATAACCAGTGTTTTCGGTATTCCTATCACTATTTTTAACTTATTAGCATTGATTTTAATTCTCGGTATTGGTATTGATTATACGCTTTTCTTCGCAGAGCAAAGACAGCAAGAGACCGCAAACACATTCTTGTCTGTCAGCCTCTCTGCGCTGACGACAATACTCTCATTTGGCTTGTTGGCGTTAAGTGAAACCCAAGCTATTCATGGTTTTGGCGTAACTATTTTAACTGGTATTACTTGTGCGTGGTTATCGTCGCCGCTGGCAATGCAAAGGAAAACCAATGCGAATTATTAGTTATATTATTTTATTGTTGCTCGTTTCGTCTTGTTCATCATTCAACGTGTCTCACACTGATGTATTAAAAGCGCAGGTTGCGCCTTCATTGTTTATTGAATTACCAAAACCTGCACAATTTAATAAAAGCATCAATGTAAGTCAGCTTTTGACGATAGATAGGCAAGGAGTACCCTCAAAAAAACTGTTAGTACAATTACAAGTTGATCCTCAACATGTTGTGTTAGCTGGTTTTTCTTCTTGGGGATCACGCTTATTAAGTGTTGAATATACAGGCACCAACATTAAAACCTATGTTATGTTTGGTTTGTCAGAGCAATTACCCAAGCCTAAGCAAGTATTATTTAATCTGATGTTGGCAATTTGGCCAATAGCTTCTTTGGAAGCACCCTTACAAAAAATAGGCTGGAAAATTCAAGATACTCATTTAAAAAGGCTTTTGCTTGACGAGCAAAATCACACAGTCGTTAAAATTGTTTACCAAACAAAGCCAGTATTAAAAGGTGATATACTGTTTGAAAATATACCGCTCCATTATAAAATAAAAATTCAAACGCAACAAAAAGAGTCAAAAGCATGATGCCATTAGAGATGAATAAAAAAGAAAATCACTTGATTTATATCAACGACTGGGCAATGAATTGTGCAATCGGAGATAATAAAAAGATGATAAAACAATCTCTTATTGATTCATCTCATAGTAAACTGTGTATAGTGACAGGGCGGCTCAATGATGGAAAACAAACAGTTGTAGGTGAAATAAAGACGGTGTTACCTGATGTTGAAGCCACTTTCAATTCGCGAAACAACCGAATTGCTTATTATGTTTTACAACAAATGCAAACTAGTATAGAAAAGGCGATTAATCAGTATGGCTCAGATCGTATTGCAGTGATCGTTGGCACGAGCACCTCTGGTATTAGTGAAACAGACCAAGCTATTCTCTATAAAAATAAACATGGAGAATTTCCAAGATCATATGATTATCAACACCAAGAGCTAGGTAACTTAGGGCAATTTGTTGCTAAACAACTGGGAATAAATGGTCCAACTTATACTATATCTACCGCTTGCTCATCAAGTGGTAGGGTGTTTATTTCTGCTAAACGTTTATTAAATGCAGGCATTGTTGATGCGGTTATTGTAGGAGGCTGTGATTCATTGTGTAAATTAACCTTAAATGGTTTTCATGCGTTAGAAGCGCTGTCAACCTCTCGATGTAGCCCCTTTAGTCAAAACAGAAATGGCATAAATATTGGTGAAGCGGGTGCGTTTATGCTGTTATCTAAAGAGGGCACGGGGGGGGATGTTTGTTTATTAGGTGTTGGGGATTCGTCTGATGCGTATCATATTTCAGCGCCTGATCCGCAGGGGAAAGGTGCCATTAAATCAATGCAAAAGGCATTAAGTGATGCGCATTTATCTGCTGATGATATTGGTTACATTAATGCGCACGGTACGGCGACAAAGCTCAATGATGAGGTTGAAGCGAAAGCCATTTATAGTGTATTTAAGGATTCAGTGCCCGTGAGCTCAACAAAACCATTAACTGGTCATACGTTAGGCGCAGCAAGTATTGTTGAGGCTTGTATTTGCTGTTTTATTCTCAGTGATAACATTTCTCTTCCCATGCAAATCAACGATGGCGTTTGGGATAAAACGCTGGCTTCCATTCGTTTTGTAACCGCGTCTGAAAAATTAGCAAAAAAAGCAATTATAAGCAATTCATTTGCATTTGGTGGAAACAATGTGAGTTTAATTTTTGGTGTCAATAATGGATAATTTTCCCGAGATTAAAAGATTACTTACTCATGACGAGCCTATGATCGTCATTGATAAATTAATTGCTGTCGAGGCAAGAACAGCTCATTCCCAAGTCTTGATTTGCGAACAAAATATATTTTTCGATTATCAAACAGGATCTGTTGGCGCACATATCGGTATTGAATATATGGCGCAAACAATTGCACTGTGGTCTGGATATCATTATTTTTTAGAAGGTAAACCACCCGCTATCGCGTTGTTGCTTGGTTGTCGGCATTATAATAGTACTATTTTTCAATTTAAAAAGGGTGAGCTCTTAGATATTTATTCAGAGCAAGTATTTGTCAGTGAGCGGATGTCAGTTTTTTCTTGCGTCATAAGCTCAAAGGGAAAACAATTAATTGATGGGAAATTAAATGTGTTTATGCCTCACAAAACACACTTAGAAAAAATGCTAACAGGGGAGGGAGCACAACAATGAGATCCGTCTTAATCACAGGCGCGAGTAAAGGTATTGGTCAAGCCATAGCCGTAAAACTTGCCGAAGATAACTTTGTGATTATCGTTCATTATATGAGTGATAAGCAGGGGGCTTTAGAAACACTGGGAAGGATAAATTTAGTAGGAGGACGTGCGCGAATATTACAGTTTGATATACGAGATCGTAAGCAATGTCGCGACGTAATTGAGCAAGATATAGAACAACATGGCGCATATTATGGTGTGATAAGTAATGCAGGCGTGACAAATGATGCTGCATTTCCTGCCATGACGGGAGAAGGGTGGGATGGTGTTGTGCATACAAATTTAGATGCCTTTTATAATGTGATACATCCTTGTATTATGCCAATGTTACAGTTACGAAAAGGGGGGAGAATTGTTACTCTTGCATCAGTTTCAGGGCTTGTTGGTAATAGAGGACAAACGAATTATAGCGCCGCAAAAGCGGGAATTATTGGTGCAACTAAAGCATTGGCTTTGGAGCTTGCAAAACGAAAAGTGACTGTAAATTGTGTTGCGCCTGGCTTAATTAATACAGGCATGGTGAGTGATGAGGTTAAAACACACGCATTGCCTTTGATCCCGCTTCGAAGAATGGGTGAGGCAGCAGAAGTTGCTGGACTGGTAAGTTATTTAATGTCTGATGTGGCAAGTTATGTGACGCGACAAGTGATTAGTATAAATGGAGGAATGGTTTAATGGACTTGCGTAGAGTTGTCGTAACGGGTATGTCTGGTGTCACTGCATTTGGTAATGACTGGCAGAGCATACAAAAAAAATTAAAATTGTTGCAAAATGCGATACAATATATGTCTAGCTATGATAAATACAAAGGCTTAAATACTAAACTTGCATCGCCCATTAATGATTTTGTATTACCAGAGTATTACAGTCGTAAAAAAATTAGAAGTATGGGGCGCGTAGCAAAATTAGCAACGCTCGCCTGTGAGAAAGCCATTATTCAAAGTGGGCTACTTGATCATGCTGTTTTGACAAATGGACAAACAGGCATCGCTTATGGATCATCAACGGGTAGCACTGATGCCATCGGTGAATTTGTGATCATGCTCACTGAGCATACAACAAGAGCCCTTACGGCGACGACGTATCTCAAAATGATGGCTCAGACTTGCGCGGTGAATGTTGGTCTGTTTTTTGGCTTAAAGGGGCGTGTTATCCCAACAAATAGTGCCTGCACTTCTGGCAGTCAAGCCATTGGTTATGCTTATGAAGCAATTAAATATAGCAAACAAATTGTGATGGTTGCTGGTGGAGCAGAAGAGCTTTGTCCGACAGAGTCTGCTGTATTCGATACGTTATTTGCTACCAGTGTCAAAAATGATGTGCCTAAATCAACGCCAAGTCCTTATGATATTGATCGCGATGGTTTAGTGATAGGAGAAGGTGCGGGTACATTGATTTTAGAAGAATATCAACATGCAGTTGATCGCGGAGCCACAATATATGCCGAAATTGTTGGCTTTGCAACTAACTGTGATGCTAAGCATGTTACCCAGCCTGATAAAGAAAATATGCAACTGTGCATGGAGATGGCACTCCAAGATGCCTCGCTCAGTGCGGATAAAATAGGTTACGTGTCAGGGCACGGAACAGCAACCATTCGTGGTGATATTGCAGAAACTCAGGCAACGGAAAAAGCAATTGGTAAAAATACTCCCATTAGCTCATTAAAAAGTTACTTTGGCCATACATTAGGTGCATGTGGCGCAGTTGAATCTTGGATTGCTATTGAAATGATGAATTGTGGTTGGTTTAACCCAACGCTTAATCTTAAAAATATTGATCCTAAATGTGGGCAACTTGATTATATTGTCGGAAAAGGCCGTCACATTGATTGTGATTATATTATGAATAATAACTTCGCTTTTGGTGGCATTAACACCTCACTTATCTTTAAACGTGTCTACAAATGATAGTGCTATAAAAAATTTTATAATACTTTCATAGAACTTTTCTTAAATTCAATTATCAAATACTTAGCTTAAATTAGTTGGAAAAGTAGCCAGTTGAATATATATACCCATCACACCTGAAGATGCTCATTTCAAGCCACCTGAGTGATTCATGTTCAAGGGCAATGCTCCCTTCGGTAGGGTTAAATAAAAGACTTTAATCCTTTATTGTTATTCACTTTTTGAGTATTGCAACGCAAAAGATGATTTACTCAGTTGTCCCCAAACGGCGAGTTTTAAAGGTGTTATTGATTTTGGAAAGGGAATAACCATTCTCTTCAATCAATGTCTTGCCTCTAAGCTTTTAAATTTTAGCTGAAACCTGTATTTTCAAGTGTGATGGGTATATTCACAACCTTTGTTGTGAGAAGAAATACAAATAAAAAAAACATAAGCAACTGATTGAGGCTCTAACATCATACGTTACGCCCTTAATAAAAGCACAATAAATCAAACCAAAATAGCCAAGCAACTTGGTGTGCATCAATCAACGCTTTCACGAGTGTTGAAACGCAATATTGGTAAGCGAGGTAATCGTTTTATACAGGCAAATAGCAAAGTAATTAACAGGCGAACAAGAGCGGTTTCCTATCGCGATATGACGCTTGAAACGATCGAAATGATTGAACACATTACATCAAAACTCAAAGAAAAATGGAGCCCAGAGGCAAATAACTGGTCGATTAAAGAGTGGTATTGAGAAGACCATTAAAGTCAGCCATGAAACAATCTATAAGTTCATTTGGGAAGATAAATATCAAGGCGGAGATCTCTACAAATTCTTGCGCAGGAAAGCTAAAAAATATAATTTCAGATCTTAAGGAGAAGCTGGCTGGGTGTGGGTATATAAATGATCGCATAGGTATCATCGATCGTCCTGCTATTATTGATGATCGTACTGAGTTGGTGATTGGGAGATAGATTTGGTTATCGGTAAAGGCTATAACGGCGCTCTATTTACAATAGTTGAGCGCCTAACCCGTTACACTGTAACTATGAAGATCTTTGATAAATCAGCTAGAACAGTGACAGATGCAACGATTGAATTATTGGCGCCATTTAAAGATTTAGTTTTAACAATCACAGCAGACAATGGTAAAGAATTTGCTTATCATAAAGAGGTTTCTAAGAAGCTTGAATGTGATTACGTTTTGCAGATCCCTACTGTTCATGGCATCGAGAATTGAATGAAAATACCAATGAACTTTTTGATAATATTGGTCTAAATCTACAGATTTTATACTAATCCACGGTGAAGCCGTTCGTAGCAATTTAATTCAGTTAAATAATAGACCAAGAAAAGTGCTATTATACCAAACACCATTCGAAATGAGGATGAAACATGTGTCAGCACTAGCGGCATGACGATTATGCATTTGGCTGTTTAGTTTGATTTATATTGCAAAGTATTATAACAATGCTAGTCCACACTGGTTTAACGTAGGGGGAACCAACCCCCCAATGAATCTGAGCGTAATTATGCGCTTGAATACGCAGGCGTGGCCAACGTTAGTTAAGCACTACAACTGCCATGAGAATGCAGTTGCTGAAAGCTTTTTGAGACAATTAAAAAGAAAGTGTACTCACCACGAAATCTGAGATATTTAATTTTATAGAATTATTTTATAATCATAATATACGCCACTTATACACTGGCGGTGTTTCACCTTCTTAATTTAATGAAGCGGATTTTCTATGCTACAAACTGTCGAGTAAAGTATCGGCATCCCAGCGCTTAACCTAACAGATAGGAAATAAAATGTTGCCAGTACGAAATAAATTTAGGATTGATTACGATGAAAGCGATTTTAGTAGGAGTAGTGGGTTCATCCCAAGGGCACCAAAACCCAAGAAGCCAATTGAAAATCCAGAATTGTCATTTGACCATTTGGACAGGATCAAAATGAATAACACGCGTATGCTGGCTAGAGAGATGATATTAGCCGCAATAAATGCGATTGAACATCAGCCCGAATTTTTGCATGTTGCGAGAGGTACTCCTGATGTATTACAAAACTGTCCCGGTTACCTAGAGCCAAGGGTAGCTTCTTGTTGTCCTCGGAATATGTGTAGTCAATACTTCGGAGAAGATTATCAGGCTATAATTCCTGACATAAGCAAGGGGCTTCAGGAGATGAATCAATATTTGTGGTTTGTCGGCAATAGGATTACTTTTTTTAATCGATGTCACTATAATTCAGGAGTCAGTATAATATTGGACGATGATCCGCATGATACAAGCGAATTAAGTGATCCTAATATTTGCCGTATAGGCGTTATCATGAAAGGATCGCTTTTACCATATACAATGGCACATTTAGTTGGCCTTGTTCTTAGAGGAATCTGCGTAAAAGTATTATTGACTCAAGATCTCGTCGCGTGTGATCCAATTGTTGCAAGTCCATTGGAACGTAGAGAACGCTGCCATGAATTAGCACGTTCTAATCCTGAGTTAGCGATAAAAGATACCAGTTGCTGGATCAGTTTTATTGAGGGTTTTTCAAATATTTACAGATAGTAATTTTGAATAGGAAAATACTTTAACTATCTGCATGACGCTATTTAAGTGTGGTGTAGGAGCACCTTAAAACCTATTTCTAGATAATAATCACAATATTGAATGATTTCAGGAGGGATACATCGATTGACTATGTCAGCTATGTCATATTTGAAGATTTGTGAGTTTGACAGGCCAAATCGATGCATGAATCCTATTAAGAATGTTTGGCATGTATATTGTCCGTGACGCCAAGCTCCATGATCGTAAATATGTTACCGAATGTCCGGTTAAAAGGTGAAGGAATAAATTGCTCAACAGTATGGTACTCTTCAATAATATTATTTGTACCATAAATTAAGCTGTATTTCTATTTAATTTAGTGCAGTCTTTAATCTTAAATTTTATAGGCATTAATTTCCCTGTTATTTATACCAGTAATATGCTTAACTGTATATAATATCAGATTATTATAACACAAATAGTGCAACGGTTTAGAAATTAATTTGTTGATAAATACTGTTCAGACTATCTATGATAATTATGCCTATCCTGAATGTTAAGTACTAATTGCTGATCATCTTTGACGGTTAATACATGGATACCTTAAAAACAAAAATATATCCAACGAGCAGTAGGATTTTGCCAAGGCTTATACTCAGGGCTAGATTACGAAGATCGTCTATTTATCAAGTAATTTAAGCCCTAGTCCGTGACACACATCTCACGATCTTTGTTTAAAAAAATATCGGGTTGCAGATCGATTTTACCAATGATCAGAACTTCCAGCTGCCACCCAGCGATAAAATTACTGGGTTTATTTTCAACTTTAATTCGTCTCTAGCTTGTTCGCGTGTTGGCGTCCCGTCTCGGTACGATGAAAACTGGTATGCCGCATTTGGCTGTAAGTTTGTATAATTGACAAATCCTGCCAATGAAAAGTTTTTGCTCATATCGTAACTAGCGCCAAGCTCTCCATACCATGCGAGACGGGTATCAATATCAAAGTTTTCAACAGCGTGTGCGTCACTGTTTAAAAGCGCATCTGTTCCACCATTATAAAAGTAGGCTAATGCCAAGCCTACACCGATAAAGGAGTGAAAACTACTACCCAAAGGTAATTGATATTCTCCACCGAATTGCCCTAACAACATGGTGAATTTTCCTGAAACACCATATGGATCCTCTTGTTTGTTGAAACTAGCATTTGAATAAATGGTTTTTGGTGTCATAACGCCTTTGATCGGAGTGTAAATACTTCCAACTAAAGAAATGCTTATCAGACGTCAACTACCTTG
>JAGLDN010000073.1 GCA_023145575.1 Psychromonas sp. | reverse complement strand
TGATCCCTAGAAAGAAAAACTCAAAAGTGGGAAATGCTGATATTGACTGGTGTTTATACAAATATAGGCACTTAGTTGAAAACGCCTTTGCAAGGTTGAAATATTTTAGGGCAATAGCCACTCGATACGATAAACTAAAGATTCATTTTGAAAGTATGCTCGCACTAGCTTGCTCAATGATTTGGTTGCCAATGTGAAAGATCAACAGCCCCTAGTCTATTTGCAAATATTTATGTAACTGCACTGAAAGACGCCAGTTGTTTTCGATGCAGGATTTGACGGCTAGCTGCGTCGCTTTAGACCGCATACTGATTGGCTGCACATAGATGATGTTATAAGATAATCTGTATTTTTCAATGATATTTTTAAGTTCGCTTATATGAGATCCACGCGCAACGGGATACTTTATTTCAGATGCTTTATGATAAGATGACGCTAAAACTTTATAGCCTCCCTTCATCTTTATTTTAGGAGATAAGGTAACCCAACAATTAACACTGACGTTAATTTCAAAAGTACCTGACGTTTCAACTTGGCAAGAATAACCCCCATGTTCAAGTGCCTCACATAACGGCGTTAAATCGTACATGCAGGGCTCTCCTCCAGTAATCACAACATGTTTTGAATTATAACTTCTCGCAGTAAACATATTAAGTAATTGGGCAATAGTCATTTCACACCATTCATTTAATATTTTTTTTTTCTTATCAAACACCTCGTTTGAAATAAGATTTTCATAAGATACATTCCACGTATGTTTTGTATCACACCAAGAACAGCCAACTGGGCAGCCCTGAAATCTAATAAAAATACTCGGTTTACCTGTCAGTGCCCCTTCACCTTGCAATGATTCAAACACTTCATTAATCTTGTACTTCATAAACCCACCTTACTTGATAATACCAATCGCATTAGATAATCAATATTAATTCCCTCTATACAAGACACCACTCGTGCAAGTTTCCATAATTTCTATTGCGCTAAGATACGGTAAATCAGGCTTTATTTTTTGCCATATCCACATCGCTAAAATTTCTGCCGTTGGGTTTTCTAAACCCTCGATGTCATTTAAATAATAGTGATCGAGCATATTAAGGGTTGGCTTGACTATTTTATTTATACCTGCGAAATCGATAAACCAGCCAGAGGCTAAATCAATTTCTCCTTTTAAGTGCAATTTTAACTTATAAGAATGCCCATGCAATCGTCCGCATTTATGATCCTTTGGTACATTAGGTAATTTATGTGCAGCTTCAAAAGTAAATTTTTTATTTATTTCTATCGTCATGAATTAGCTCTTTTGTTATTTAAAAAATAGATACCAGTTGTCATTAAAATGCTCTATTGTATGTTTCTATACTCATGATACTTGCCTTGCCCTTCGGGGATTAAGCGCGATTTTTATGCAAAAAAGGCACGGCTTCATTATAACATTCAAAATGCAGTAACCAATAAAATTTTGATTCTACTTTCAAATGCATAAATTCAATCAGCTGGAAAAGTAGTCATTTGAGTATATATTCACTACTTTTCCTCCGACAAAAGACGTAAATAATGAAAAAGTATAAACAAATTACTGAGGCTCTAAGAACAAACTTTTTGCCCTTAATAAAAGTGGAATGAGTCAGATTCAAATAGCATTACAACTTTGTGTGCATAAATCTTTGATTTCACGTGAATCGAAACGCAATATTGGTAACGAGTTTCGAGTGGGAGACTGGGAGATTGATTTAGTCATTGGAAAGTGCCATAGCGGCGTCTTGCTTACAATAGTTGAGCGTCTCACTCGTTACTCTGTAACTCAGCGAATTTTCGATAAATCAGCCCGAAAAGTAACAGATGCAACGATTGAATTATTAGCCCCCTTTATAAAGATTTGCTTTTAACCATAACTGCTGATAATGGTAAAGAATTTCTTATCATAAAGAGGTTTCAGAATCGCTTGAATGTGGCTATTTTTTGCAGATCCATAATGCTCATGGCAGCGAGGATTGTATGAAAATACCAATGGGCTTTTACGCCAATGTTGGCCTAAATCTACAGACTTTAAAGTTTTCCATGACGAAGCGGTTAAAAGCAATTTAATTCAGTTGAATAATAGGCCAAGAAAAGTGATATTATTCCAAACACCATTTGTAATGATGGTGAAACATATGCCAGCACTAGCGGCTTAACGATTACGCGCTTGAGGGTTTAATCTTCGTGATGTTACACAGCCCTTAAATAGAATTTGGATTACATCGAGGTCTAAAAATGTCACTTAATGATTGATAAATAAGCGATTAATAACATTTGTATTTTAAAATTAAAGTCTTGATCTTAATCATCTGGATGACTATGTTATACCTCGCGTTTCAGCACAATTTACCTTGCTGACTTTTCATTTTGAAGTGGCACAGGTATATAACTATTCGGCAATCAAAATAAAATACCAAGTGACCAATCAGAACATACTGGATCAAACGGTAGAATTAACTGGTGATGTTAATGATCCCAAGCTAAAAATCGCTGAATAACACTAGGGGGTGTTGATCTTTCACATTGGCAACCAAATCATTGA
>JAGLDN010000072.1 GCA_023145575.1 Psychromonas sp. | reverse complement strand
AGGCCAAGAAAAGTGATATTATACCAAAGACCATTGGACATGATGATGAAACATATGCCAGTACTAGTGGCATGACGATTATGCATTTGGCGGTTAAATATGACGTATATATAAAGATAAATTCTGGATTGGTCTATAATTAAGTTAAATTCTACTCTACCCCAGATCTAAGGCTTATTTATGCATAAATTTCGTAATATATTTCTCCTAATTATAATTTTAGTTCTTTCTGCTTGTGGTGGCGTGGAGGAGAATGCTATAACTGAAAAAGACGAGACTGATAAAATAAAACCAGTAATCAGCTTAAATGGTGACGCAAGTACCACGATAGCAGTCGGTGATACCTATGCAGATGCCGGCGCAACAGCGAGTGACACTAGAGATGGCACGCTGACAACAAAAATCATTAAGACAGGCAGTGTCGACAGTGCTCAAATGGGTACCTATACACTAAAATACAACGTATCAGATGCCGCAGGTAACAAGGCAAATGAAGTGACGCGGACAATCATTGTAAAATCTTTTGTTATCAATGCTGCCCCAACCATTATTGGCACTCCGAAGACAAGAATAAATGTCTATAATACTTATCAATTCGTACCAGTAGCCAATGATATAAATAATGATACATTAACCTATCGTATTGAAAACAAACCATCATGGGCAGAGTTCAACAGCACAACAGGAGAGCTTAAAGGTTTACTTTCTTCTACGGATGTGGGAAATAGCCCCAATATTATAATATCTGTTTCAGACGCTACAGAGACTGTAAGTTTAACTCCTTTTTCTATTGATGTTATACCAGCTGTTAATCTAGCCATTGCTTATGGAAAAGCAACACAAGGAGATATATGGGATAGTAGAGTGGCAAGTAAAGCCATTGATGGAGATGTAAAAACCTACAACCATGTTAATGGTGTAGTTCCCGATAATTGGTGGCAATTAGAACTGCCAAAAGAGAGTAAAATACATAAAATTGTAATTCGTAACAGCATTTACCTCCCAGAGAGTTTGCAAAATGCAAAAATGTATATCAATAATGAAACACATACTATCGGTAGTACTGATTTTGGTACAGCGGATAAAACGTTAAGTAATGAGATGGTTCAAGTTTTCACGTACAACCCTCCTGTGGAATCAAATTATGTCTTAATGCAAGGAAATTTAATCCCTGGGGCTTCTTACTCCTTACATATGGGTGAAGTTGAAGTTTATGGCGAGCTTCCTCCTAAACCCTACTTTGAGCCAGTAGAAAGTGTATACTTTGTGGCAGAAGCCTCAACTAACGGGAGCATTGTTGCAACTGTTAAAGCATCTGACCTTCAAAATGATGTATTAACATATTCTATTGATGAAAACATGCCTTTTAGTATTGATAATGATGGACATATTACAGTAAATGGTTTACTTGATCATGGAACCTATATTGTAAATGTTATGGCGAGTGATGGTACAAATAGTACAACAATAGCAGTGACCATTACAGTAAATAGAGATGGTAAAGCTGAAAATATCGCCCATAATTTTGGAATAGCAACGCAAGGCTCAGGCAAGGGTTGGTACTATTTTCGAGATGCTGCTAATGCAATTGATAATAATCTTAGTACTTTTAATATGACAGCTAACAAAGGGTTTTTACAAGTTGCTTTGCCGAGAGGTACACAACTCTCTAAAGTAGTGATTCGAAATCGTAGAGATCATCACACCTATAGATTAAGTGGGGCAAAAGTTTATCTAGGCACAACAGATTTTAATGGGACCATTGTTCCCGGTGATGAGGTAGGGACACTTACAAGATCAACAGCACCACAAACATTTACTTTTGACACCTTGAAAAATGTAGATTATATATTGCTTAAACCGAATAATTATCTCCTTCACGTGCTCGAAGTAGAGGCATATGGCGTAACCCCACCTGCCCCAGATTTTAAAGATAGGAATGCGTTTACTGTAACTATTAACAAGTGGCAAAATAAAACACAGAGTATATTTGATGCAAGCGCAATAGATTATCAAGACGATACTATTGTTTATTCCCTCGATGGAAACCTACCTTTTAGCATTAGTACCGATGGAAAGATCAATGTTTCAAATATTTTAACGGAAGGGGATTATGTTTTTGATATTGTGATAACAGATGGCGCAAATACGAGGAGAAAAAGCATTACTATAACCGTTGTAAATACAGCTATAGTTAATATAACCCCCTTTAGAAGCAATGACAACCAACCGGAATTGAGTGGTTTTTTACCCAATATTTATAATGATGGAGATAATGTAACCATTGAAATAAATGGAGGCATTTACACAGCAACAGTTAACAATGGCAAGTGGAAAATAGAAGAGAATACTATTACTCCATCACTGACTATTGGTCTACATGATGTGAAGTTATTCATTAATAATACTGAGATACTTTATGCTAACTATTTTGAAGTTTATGCTGAGCGAATGCAAAGTATTAAAAAAAGTTTGGTTTTAGCAAACATTGCAGATGTAACTGTGAATGTCATAAATTCCATAACGACACCTTTGGTAAAAGATGAAAAAGTCAGAGGACGTAGCATTCGGCTTTATGTTGAAAACGGCATAACCAAACTCCAAAATAAATCTTATAGAACCATTGCGTCATTGTTGGGTAAATATGACGATGCTAATGGCGAATCTGTCTTTGTAAAATTGGATTTTTCTGAAAATATACAGCCCTACAGTGACAATAATCTAAGCACTTTTTCTCATGATACAGAAATACAAATAGTTACTACGGCGAGTCACTTTAACGGGGAATTCTCTTTTGGTGGGGACGATTGCACTTTGCCTACAATGAGCAGCGTTAGGTATTGCACACCAACCTCAATAAATGATGTCATCTATTCTACTCATGCAGTTAACAATGGCGGATTATCTGAACATCAAGTTTATTCCATAGCACTGGCAACTTATCATCATTTTTTTAACAGTATTGATGGTTTGAAAATGATGAGAGCGTGGGTAGAAAAAAGCACTTACAAAAATATGAATTTTACAGGAGATTATCAATCTATTGATAGCTATATAGGAAATCGAGAAAAGATGGCCTATCTATATTGGCATTTTTATAATTTTACGATGCCAGAACATCATGTAAAATTAAGATCGATGAGGTACAAATATAGAGGACAGGGGATGGCGGTGAAAACATACGCTATCCCACTTGATGGGAGTCGTAGCTCTAGTGGTTGGGCTTCACTTTGGGAGGGGACCCTTGATTTAGATGGAACAAATGACTATGAACATATATTACATGAGATTGGACATACTTATTCAAATAATCATGGGAGTGGTATGACTTATGGTTGGCCGTTTGCTTTTAATCAGGTTGTTGGTACTCTATATGTTGTAAAAAGATATCCTGTGGTACATGTACCTAAGTATATTTTTGAAACAAAAACGATATCTTCTACGGAAACAAAAATCATTGTGCACAAGACCCCATCTGCCAATGAAAATAGGATCACCTTTGAATTACTTTCAAGTACTCCATTGATTAGTAATGACTTGTCCATAAGTGCTGGCGGTGATTATAATAGTGTGATACTTACTAACAATAAAGAAATTAGTACAAGGTTATTTATAAGAGTTTATGGGGATGATAGTAGGGAAATATCAAGTCAGTTGGTTGTTCTACCCGGTCAACTTTGAGAATAAATCACATTCAGAAAAAGCTTGAAATTATTTTTAAAAGGATCATCAGGTTATGCAAATAACCTGATGATCCTCAGAGAAACTAAGACTTGAATCGAGGCACAAAATGTCTCGTAATAAGTCTGAGTGTGACCGATTAAAAGCCATTTTACTTTCCGGTGAAGGTTGGTCTGAGGAAATGATTGCTCAGGCACTACGAAAGCATAAAAGTAGTATTCTTCGACACATTAAAGAGTATGTCTCAACTCAAAAAACAATTTCACTTTATTGTGATCTTGATCGCATTACAAATCAAGCGCTTAGTTTTATCACACGTGAGATGCAAGGTTCGCGGGTGTTTAGTTCAGTAAAAGTGCCATTAAGCACAATTTAGGTTAGCAATGGATCATGGGATACAAACTACTGTAAAATATTATTTATCTGTGAGTCATCAATTAAAATATAGCAATATTTTAGACTTGTATATGCCAAGGTATCAGCTTTAAAATAAGGGCTCTAAAGGAGCCCTTATTTATTACGACTTGGTTTGATTATGAATATTTAGTTATTAAGCAGATTGTGAAAAGGGGTGAATGATTTACCGCTTTACAGCATAATTTTTACTAAGACTTATAGGTCGGTGATCGGCGTCTTCATTGGTTGGGTCACCAAATTTTAGAATTTTCTCAACCGCAGACTTAATCTTAAGATCAGAAATTTGAAAGATATCATGAACTTCGACTTTTATTTTAAAGTTTTTTATAACAGCTGGTATTGCAGAAATATATTTTGATGTATTAATTTGCCAGTGTTTTAAGCCATATCCATAATATATTTTGTTGTGACCAATAAAATCTCCGTTATTTAGGGCATCTGCATCAAATTGATCATTTGGTTTAAACTGTACGTTACTATTTTTGAAGTCAATATTTGTATGCTCATCTGTTGATCTTTCGTCACTAATTGTACTCATTTTATAATAAGAAAGAATGGTTACAGTAAATCCTCTACTTTTATTTTCACAGGTAGCGCCACCTATTGCATCACGAAAGAAAGAAATCTGCTTAATAACATAAGTGGGCGAAAAATTATACACCATTGTATAATGATAACCTTCAACGCCTGTTGATGGCAGGCATGAAACTTTCCACGCTCCTGAAAGCACCGAATCTCTTAGAGGATCCATTTGTATTGGGGTCGTTGCGTTCTTAATCTCGTGAGCGTTACAGGGATTGAGCATTAGCATGCTGGCAAAAAGCAATCCCATTTGTAATTTATTTTTATGTTTCATCTTATATATTTCCTTATGAAAACGATTGATTTTAAATATTCATTAATTTAACTTTATATACCCATGTAAAATATTGGGCTAATAATATGGGGATATTATACTCTTAAATTCAATTCTCAAATGCATAGCTTAAATTAGTTGGAAAAGTAGCCAGTTGAATATATATTCACGACCTTTGCTCCGACAATAGATGCAAATAATGAAAAAACATAAACAACTGACTAATGCTCTAATATAGCAACTTTACGCCCTTAATAAAAGCCAAGAAATACACATCAAGAAGTAAAGGGCGCAAGCTGGTCCTTGGTTATAAATCAACAGACTTTAAATCGATCTGTGATGACTCAGTTAGGCTTAACTTAATTCACTGATGTTACGCAGTAAGCTAAAATTTTAGATTAAAAACCTGTTAAAGTGACGTATTAATCCAGTTTCGATAGTATCTGGTATGTGATGAGTCAGCTCTTGATAAATAATGAGTGATCTGTTTTCGGCAGTCATAAAAGGCATCATCATGTGCTCACCAACTAATATACGCAACCCAAAATCGGAGAGATTTTGGGGATCTTGTTGCTTGGGTTCAAGCTTGGTATTATGAGAATATTTTTGACTAATAAACTCCATACATGTTTGACCATAACAAGTCGATATATCAGGTGCTGCTTTGAAATCTTTACTCGGAGCATCTTTTATATAGCGAATATCTATAAAAGTGATGGTTTTTTCTGGATTTATTGACACCTCATTAACTTTACACACACCAAATGTCACTTGATTTATGGTGAAATCGTCATCTGATCCAAACCATAATTTAAGTTGTTCAATGTGTGTATCGAATCTTTTTGAGTAGATCCATATGCTCGATTTGATTTGTTAACACAAGTTTCCAACGCAGTGGTGAGTAGTACTTTACCTGTAGCAGTAAATCCCAAGGATGAGAGTGGTTTCGGGTTGGCAATTTGGGGCGATAACCATACCGCTGTGTTGCTATAAAATTACTTAACATAGGGCGCGGTCTTTATTTATATTGGGAAAAGAAACGGCCAATGCCGAAGGTTTTTTTGCCAGCTTTTGTTAATGTTGTTGCATCACCAGCCAATAAAATCACATCGTTAAAATTAAAATTAAAATTAAAATTAAAATTAAAATTAAAATTAAAATTAAAATTAAAATTAAAATTAAGACTAAAGCGCATGGCAATAGCCCAATTA
>JAGLDN010000071.1 GCA_023145575.1 Psychromonas sp. | reverse complement strand
CGCGTGTAATCTTTAAATGACTCGGTAACAAGTTTGCCATCGCTATCATAATATTGCACACGCTCGGCCATTTTCTTAACGGTAACACCTGAAATGTGAAATTTGATAAAGCACTTTTCTTTATCATCAATAATTTCACCCCAATCCTCATCTGGAATGCCATTTTCTTGGTCGCTTGGCGGAATAACGTAATCTGGTGGTGTTTCTTCTATTCCGTCATCTTGGTTTTCATCATCAATCTCAATCTCACCATCTCCATTAATAATATCTGTTGCTTTGGGCGTCATGATTTGAACAGGCTCTCCATCAAATTGATCATCAGCAAACAGCTCAGTGGCTTTTTTGAAATCTAAAATGCTAAACCACAGTTTGCCATAACGATCATCAATGCGCGTACCTCGACCAATCACTTGTTTAAATTTGGTCATGGATTTGATGTTTTGATCAAGCACGATGAGCTTACATGTTTTAGCGTCAACGCCGGTACTCATTAATTCAGAGGTGGTCGCAATCACGGGGTAGGCTTTTTTCGGATTAATGAAGTTATCTAATTGCGCTTTACCAATTTCGTCATCGCCTGTAATTTTCATTACATATTTTTCGTTTTTTAGCACTTGTTCGGGGTTTAAATTGATTAATGCTCTACGCATGCGATCTGCATGGTTTATGTCATTGCAAAAGACGATTGTTTTTGCCATCGGATCGGTGCGTTTCAAGTAGCTTGTTAGCGTTTGAGCCACTAATTGCGTGCGCTCATCAATCACTAATGTGCGATCAAAGTCTTTTTGGTTGTAGATTCGATCATCAATTAACTCTCCATTTTTATCCGTTTGATCTTTGCTTGGTCGCCAACCTTGCAAATCAACGTCAATATCAACACGCACTACTTTGTAAGGTGCTAAGAACCCATCTTCAATGCCCTCTTTAAGTGAATAGCTATAAGTTGGATCGCCAAAGTAATCAATATTAGATACTTCATCTGTTTCTTTCGGGGTTGCAGTTAAACCAATTTGTGTTGCAGTGGTAAAATATTCTAAAATTTCACGCCAAGCACTGTCATCTGCCGCGCTACCACGGTGGCATTCGTCAATAATGATAAGATCAAAGAATTCAGGATCGACCTGCTTAAACACTTTTTGATATTCTTCAGGGCCTGTTAATGCTTGATATAATGCCAAATGGATTTCATAAGCAGGATCTACTTTGCGATTTTTAACCTTGGTCATGGCTTGCCCAAAAGGCTGAAAATCATTGTTTTTAGTTTGATCGACAAGAATGTTTCTATCGGCTAAAAACAAAATACGTTTCTTTGCTTTTGCTTTCCATAATCGCCAAATGATTTGAAACGCGGTATAGGTTTTCCCTGTGCCCGTTGCCATCACTAATAAAATACGATTTTGACCTTGTGCTACCGCTTCTATGGTTTTATTAATTGCTTGTAATTGGTAATAACGCGGTGACTTTCCACTGCCATCATCATGATAATCTTGGGTGATAACCGGCAAATGCTCTGTTTTGTAACCTTTAAAAACACAATATTTATGCCATAGGTTTTCGGGACTCGGGAACTGTTCAAGGGTAATTTCGGTTTCTAATTGTTGCGGGGTTGTTTTGTCATGGAAAATATAACCATCGCCATTAGAAGCAAAGGTAAACGGTACTTCTAACAAACGCGCATAATCTAAACCTTGTTGGATACCTTTACCCACATCATGCTTATTTGCTTTAGCTTCAATCACCGCCAACGGAATACTCGGCTTGTAATACAAGACAATATCCGCAGATTTAACCGTTTTACGCATGCCAATTTGACCGCGCACAATGACTTTACCATCTCGCAGTTTCACCTCTTGACGAATTTGCGTCATATCATTCCAGCCTGCACGTTTGATACTTGGTAAAATGAATTTAGTGATGATGTCAGTTTCTGTTAAGTTTGCTTTATTTATAGCGTCGTTTTGCATCATTGAAACCACCTATTCGTTCAGATATCAAATATTAAGTATGTTTTTTATAATACTTAACTGATATTACGCAGTTGAGGATTGCTCCAGATGCAAGGCTTCAATTGCTGCTTTTTGTGCTTTGATATAAAGTTTCGTTTTTAAAGCAAATGTTGTTATGCCTTTTTTAAGGCTGAGACTCAAATTTTAAAGGTGCTAATAAAAACATGAAGATATGATTGCTCTGTGTCTTTAGCGTTTTAGCAGGTGCTTTTGCCAGTGCAGTGTTTGATTTTATATTTTTGTGAAAAACTTCAACTTTCCATTGTTTTTGATAGATTTTTTATATTGACTCTTTATCTAGCTCAATATCTTTACTGATCAAATATAATATTCATTGACTGCCATCTTTGTTTTTAAAGATTTGTCGATGTAAAACAACTAGAACATCCATGCCATTAACCCAACCGCAGATAGGTATTGATGGACAATCTAATGAATCGATACGCTAAAAGCTCCCTTGTAATTTACCTTCTTTACTTAATGCAATTAAACGATTACTTTTTAATG
>JAGLDN010000070.1 GCA_023145575.1 Psychromonas sp. | reverse complement strand
ATTATTTACCTGCCTATAGCCCGAACTTAAACCCAATAGAGCGACTTTGGAAGGTGATGAATGAGCATGCTAGGAATAATAAATATTTTGCCACCGCAAAAGATTTCAGGCGTAGTATAAATAATTTTTTGACTCTACTTTACCAATTATCGGTGCTGCGTTAAGTGGCAGGATCAATGACAACTTCCAAAAGTTTTACCCTGCATCTTGAATGGCAATGGGTATATTAACAAAGCAGTTCAATCTCATTGGGGAGTTGAAAATAATTTACATTGGCAATTAGATGTTAGCTTTAACGAAGATCATTGCCGTTTAAGGAGTGGAAATGCTACCGTTAAATTCTCCTTTTTAAATAAAATTGCGTTAGCACTTCTTTAAAATGAGACAACAGCTAAAATGGGAATAAAGTCTAAACGCTTAAAAGCAGGCTGGGATCAAAAATATTTAATGAAAGTACTAACACTGTGCTTGTAATTAAAATCGGTTATTTATAATCCGTTTGCCCTTATATCAACTGCCATCATTGCTAGGAAGTAATGATGCTGGTCATACCACTGATTAAAAAAACAACAATATAATCATTTTTTAATCCATACAAGAAATTTAAATGATCCTTTACGAAAAATGTTTTATTGTTATTAAGACAAGGCTGGCTCTTATAAACTTTTTAAATTTTAATTTTCAATTCCTTTCATGATAAAACTAAGCGAGCCGACCATATGAAAAGTGACTGAGCGCTACACAATTCGATAACTGTTAGTTATTCAGATTGTATGAGCTACTCTTTTAATTTTAGCGTGTGCGCTGAATAAAACATCTTGATAGGTAAAAAAGATAGATCCACTTGCAATTTTGTTAAAACACAACTGCTCTAAACGGATGCAATGCCGCATAAAGAGCTCATTAAATATGGATGCCTATTTCATGAAAAAATATATTTTCTTCAATACTCTCATAATAGCCACAATGCTTGCTGCCACTGCGCAAGTTTCGGCGGCAGGATTTCAATTAAACGCGCAATCAGCAACCGGGCTTGGCCGTGCCTTTGCTGGCGATGCGGTAATTGCAGACAATGCTTCTGTAATGGCGCGTAATGCTGCCGCAATGACATTGTTCGATAAAAAAGCAATTTCAGTCGGATTTACCACAATTAATTCCAAAATTAAATTAAGCGATGCAAATTATTATTTCGATGGAATACCAGAAGGCAATGCAAATTATGAGAATGCAGGCGGATTTGCCCTTATCCCAAATCTACACCTCATTGTGCCGATGAATAATAAGCTGAGTTTAGGCTTTGATGCTTACAGCAACTTTGCTACAAAAACATCTTTTCATGATAATTATGTTGCCAGTGAATTTGGTGGGAATACTGATTTAAAAACCGTAAATTTAGGCCTTGCTGCTGCCTATCGTATTAATGAGCAATGGAGCCTAGGTGGCGGATTAGATATTGTTTATGGTACAGGGAAATTTAAACGCGTAGCAAGTTCAAAAATACCAATATTAGGGGGCGCTACATTAGTAAATATTATTGATGCCGGTGGCTGGGGACTTGGCTTTAACCTCGGAAGTGTCTTTGAGGTAAATAAAAATAACCGCTTTGGTTTATCTTACCATTACAGCCCTAAAATTACTGCAAAAGGTGATTTTGAAGGAATTAGTCCTGCAGTAGAAAATGGAGCACATGAGCTCTACATACCACTGCCTTCTATGCTAGAATTGTCAGGCTTTCATAAGTTAAACCAATACTTTGCGCTTCACTATAGTGTGGAATGGATAAGCTGGTCTAAATTTGATGCCCTCAATACAGAAAAAGGCCTGATCAAAAACTACAAATGGAAAGATGCATACCACTTTGCAATCGGTAGTACTTTCTATTTAAATAATGATTGGACATTGCGCACAGGCTATATGTATGACTTAAGTGCGGAAGATAAACTCAAATCTATTTCAGTTCCAGACTCTGATCGCCAATGGTTATCAACTGGTGTGACATATCACATAAATCAAACATCAAACATTGACCTTGGTTTCACCTATCTAATGGGTCAAAAGAATAAAATAGAAGAAGAGCAAGTAATTGTACCTAAGATCGTCAAAACTAAAGTTACTGGCACAATGAACGCAGATGCTATTTTACTTGGCCTACAATATAGCACGAGCTTCTAATCCACAAATTCTAAAGTTTAACGCCGTTGATCAGTCAACAACCTCATCTCAATGACACTCAGTTTATTAGCATATTGAGTGTCATTGCTTTTGCTTTTGAAAGCATTTATTGATAAAGACTTGTTCAAAAAATAATGCACAACACACACAATCGCTAGATTAGTACAAATTTTTTAACCTTAATATTACGCTCGACCCACTAACATTAAGTAATATCATCGCAATAATACTCAAATTGTTAGCAAATTTTGTTATTTTCTATCGAATAAAATTATTAGTTGAACGAAGCCGCTGCGGGACAGAAAAACCATCCAACATCCATACTTATTATTAGGGGCTGTTGATCTTTGTTT
>JAGLDN010000007.1 GCA_023145575.1 Psychromonas sp. | reverse complement strand
CTTTTTGTGCTTTGATGTAAAGCTGAAAAGTGAACAAGACAATTTTTATCCAGCCTATCGACATATCATCACCCTTTCGATGATTGACTGTTTTACAAATTTTAAATTTTTATAACTTCCTAGACTAGGGAAATGCTTGTTTTCCAGCGTTACGCTCAACATTCGATAAGAGAATAACGATACCCATGCCACTTCAAGATGGTAATTCAGATCGATAAATTGTACCAAAATAGGAGTGATAAAATTGCCCTCTCTATGAATAGTTACGTTAATCAACTGACGGGATTATTAATATAAAGGCTTTAATTATTAACTAATTCTACTATTAACTAATTCTACTAAGTTGAATTTTTTAGCTATGCAGATTGGTGCCGTGTTGTCTGTTATTAACAACAAAATACCATCGATAATGTAGCCTGTAATATTGTAACAATAACAATAACAATAAATAACCAAAAATCAGATTAAACTATCTTATGATATTATCACCAATGACATTCATCAGATGAGTGATTAATTTACGCTTAGCATATCACCACGATCTTCGAGCCATGCTTTGCGATCGCCTGCACGTTTTTTTGCTAGCAACATATCCATGATTTCAAGCATATTTTCAGCACCGTCTGTGCTTAGTTTTACCAAACGACGTGTGTTGGGATCCATAGTTGTTTCACGCAGTTGATCTGGGTTCATTTCACCCAAGCCTTTAAAACGTTGCACATTCACTTTCCCGCGTTTTTTCTCTGCTTTGATGCGATCCAGAAAACTATCTTTTTCTTCTTCATCGAGTGCATAAAAAACCTCTTTGCCCACATCAATACGGTATAAAGGGGGCATCGCAACGTAAAAGTGCCCTGCATCAGCAACGGCACGGAAATGGCGAACAAAAAGTGCACAAATTAATGTCGCAATATGTAATCCGTCAGAATCGGCGTCTGCTAAAATACAAATTTTATCGTAGCGCAGTCCTGACAGATCAGATGACTCTGGATCAATACCTATCGCCACTGAAATATTGTGAATTTCTTCTGAATTTAAAATAATATCCGACTCATCTTCCCATGTGTTTTTTATTTTTCCGCGTAACGGCAAGATAGCTTGGAAGTCTCTATCTCGAGCTTGCTTTGCCGATCCACCAGCAGAATCTCCTTCCACTAAAAATAATTCACCGCGTGAAGGATCATCTGTGATGCAATCAGTCAACTTTCCAGGTAATGCTGGTCCTTGTGTGATTTTTTTGCGCGCGACTTTGTTGATTTTTCTGGCCCGGGTTTGAGCATTACTAATACAAAACTCAGCCAGTTGCTCAGCTTCATTTACATGAGCGTTTAACCATAAACTAAATGTATCTTTTACCACCCCAGAAACAAATACGGCACATTTCCTTGATGACAAGCGCTCTTTAATTTGCCCTGCAAATTGTGGATCTTTCACCTTAACAGATAGGATATAAGCGCATTTATCCCAAATATCTTCAGGTGTCAGTTTAATACCTCGCGGTAACAAATTCCTAATATCACAAAATTCACGCATGGCGTCAAGCAAGCCTTGCCTAAAACCATTGACGTGTGTTCCTCCCTGCACCGTTGGGATAAGGTTCACATAACTTTCTCTTATAATATTTCCGTCTTGAGGGAGCCATGCAACCACCCAATCAACGGTTTCAAGATCTGCGTTAAACTGCCCGATAAAAGGTATTTCAGGTAGCATCTCGCTTCCATCTAGAGCTTCAAGTAAATAATCATTTAAACCGTCTTCATAACACCATTCGTAGTACTTGTTGTTCACTTTATCTTTAAATTTAATGTTCAAACCTGGGCATAAAACCGCTTTTGCTCTTAAAAGAAAAAGTAACCGAGTAACTGAAAATCGATTAGAATCAAAATAATGAGGATCAGGATAAAAATGAACACTCGTACCTGTATTCCTTTTTCCACAACAACTGACAATATGCAGATCTTCGACTTTTTCACCCTTTTCGAATGCAATTTCATAAACATTAGCATCACGGCGAATACTTACATCAACACGTTTTGATAAGGCATTGACAACAGAAATACCCACGCCATGAAGCCCCCCTGAGATTGCGTAGCTTTTCCCTGAAAATTTTCCGCCCGCATGCAGTTTACAAAAAATAAGTTCAATACCCGATATTTTTTCTTCTGGGTGAATATCAACGGGCATGCCCCGCCCATCATCAATCACTTGAAGAGACTGATCTTCATGTAATATTACCTGAATATTTGTCGCATAACCTGCTAGAACTTCGTCAACACTATTATCAATAACTTCTTGTGCAAGGTGATTTGGCCTTGACGTGTCTGTGTACATGCCAGGGCGATGCCGTACAGGATCAAGCCCATTTAAGACTTCAATTGAATCTGAATTATATTGTTCGTTCATAACATACCTAAATTAACCAGGAAAAAGAAATTGCATAATATCTGATAACTACCTATCAAATCCAATAAAACTATGTTCACCTCCTTCGTCGCAGGTGATCTTAACTGATATTTTTGAATTGCTTGGCGATAGTCTAATACTTCATCGCCTTTTTGCACAAGTGCCCAAACTTTACTCGGATGTTTAATATCACCTGATATTAAATCTGTTAACTGCTTTAGATATTCCTTATCAACGCAATAGGCTTCATTTAGATAAGGATGAATATGCTTACCTGCGTCTCCATTTAAAAGATTAAAGGCTGCAACCAGAGGGTTTATAACAAAGGCATTTACATTATATTTCTAAACAACTTTCGTTTATAAAAAACCACCTAATGATCTACCTATTACTGCTATTTAATCATTTTTATTTTGCATAGGAATATGATAAATTTCTCCCGATTTGTGTTTTGGTAGGCACGGTAGCTGAGGAGCAATAAATTTTATATTTGGCAGATTCAATGAAATATAGGATTTAGTTTGTTGCGCTTTCAATGATGAAGAAGAGCTCTGGAAACCATGTAAATAAAGTAACACCTTGGCCATTTAATACCCTTTATGATCTTTATCACAATCAAATAAACCCGAGGGTATTCGTAATACACGCGTGTCTATTTTACCTGATGTTCGTAAAACTAGGTGTCTATAACCAGGTGCTTTCGAGTCAGTCGTAAAAACGGGCGAATTCGCCTTGAATTGCACGCAAGTCGAAGGCGTTGTCATAAAGCGCACACCGTTATGTAGTACATCACTTTCTTGATGCACATGCCCAGATAGCACAGCTTTAATAAAGTTGTGTTTTTTTATTAATGATAAAACGGATTTTCTATTGATTAATATGTGTTCATCAAGCCACTTGCTACCCACTTTTAAAATGTGGTGGTGAATACAAATTAGTACATTTTTAACGCTATTGTGTGATGCTTCTTCAGCTAAAAATTGTTCAAGAAATTCAAAATTAGTCTCGCTTAAAAAACCATGAGGTTGATCTGTTACATTTGAATCCAATAAGATAATCGTCCAAAACTCACTTTCAATTAACTGAGGGTGTAAAATTCCCTGTGTCAGCAAGCTATTTTTCATGATCCGATGATTATCATGATTACCTGGTAAACTATAGCAGGGCAACAAGAAACGATTTATTTGATTCCCAAATTGGAGATATGAGTTGATGGATTGATCTTGAGAGATATCTCCTGTTGCTAATACTGCACTAGACGAAGGTGCATATTTTAAAGCATGATCAATGACGGCATTAAAACTTGAAAATGTTTTAATGCCGATTAAGGTTTCCTCTTTATCTTCAAATAGGTGTGTATCTGTGATCTGTAAAAATGATACGTCACCATTTGGGTGTCCTTGGAGGTTTACAGTGTCTATTTTCATTATGCCTTAAAAATTTTATTTGACTCAGATTTCAATTAAAACTTTAGCATTTAGTTAATCTATAAAAAAAAACAATTTTTAAAAATGTAGACGATCACGCATAATTTAGGCTTTATATACCAAATACTTGGCATAAATTAGCCTCTGAGGTGATTAAGGCAGTTGACGCTATAGTGTCAATAACAACAAACCTTTGTAATCATTGAGCGTAGTAGAATGGTTACTCTTGATTTTTATCAAATTATGGCAATTCGTTTTTGTATAATAGCGAAATATTTTAACTAGAGCCTACTCCTTGTTTCCTGCAAGAGGACAAATAACCTCGGATCTGACAGAATATTTCAGCGCCTAATTCACTTTGAAAGCGCATTGATATTTGTTGATGTGCTTTGATCATGTGAAGATCCCGCTCACCAAGCTTATTGGTAAATGGTACCTCCTCTTCAATAAAACGTAACACATCACCTTCAAAATTAATGAGCAGATCAAGTCGCTTTCTAGCGTTACTTGATTCTATTATTTCTCATTTATGTACCCTATCTGCTTGTGTTGAGGCGGGAGATGTTAATTCCTTTTCTTTTAATATTTCACGATAGACTACCCTGAATTTCTTAGTCTGTGTTTGATCCGATCGGCCATCAAAAGCATTTCACTTTCCACTAATATCAACTAAAATTTTAAGCATCTTTTTAGCTCACACTTTTTTATCTTGCTTACAAGGACCCGTCAACCCTCGCAAGTGATCGGCATTGTAAAGTGAGTACATACATTCAGTGTAGAAATAATAAGGATCCCAACGGTCATGGCACAAAACACCTTTCAATTGTGGCAAAATGTCAATGTTTTCATTGCATCTGTACCGCGCGTTTTATGATGCTAATAAAAAGTCCACCCTTCATTTGGAGTCCTGTGCTACAAGTGATCCTGATCTGCAATGTTGGCTCCAGTGTCATAAACATGTTCAATAGTCACGTTTATTAATGTTTTTTTGCTTATTATTTAAAATTTTTTGCTCATTATTTAAAAGTAATTAGCGCTTCATCAGCTATTTTATTAAAATTATAGATTAATCCAACGCTATATTTTCAAAAAACACGGTGAATGGTTACAAACCTTTAACACTTATGTTTAATTCTGATTCAGAATTGTTTTTACCGCTTGCAAGGTTTGGTATAAGCAATTGATATTAGTCAAATTTAAACCCTGAATTAAGATTTAACTCAAGCCATTGTAGTGCAATGATAGTTGCGGCATTATTTATTTTTCCATCGGAAATCCACTGATATGCCAATTTTCTAGGGAAAACATGAACGCGAATATCTTCACCTTCATCTAAAAGTCCATGTAATCCACCTGCATTTGATGCGTCAACTTTGCCGATAAAAATATCTAGTTGTTCCGTTGTTCCTCCAGGGCTAACTAGATAATTACAAATAAATTTACTCGCTAAAATATCCAATCCTGCTTCCTCCTGTGCTTCACGCTTAATCAGTGCTTGTGTGGTCTCCCCTTTTTCAATAATACCAGCAACCAATTCTAATAACCAAGGCGACTGCTTGCTTTGCATCGCCCCAAAGCGAAACTGTTCAATCAGAACAACTGAATCGGTCATTGGATCATAAGGTAAAATAGCTGCGGCATTTCCTCTTTCAAAAAATTCTCTTTCAAATTCCTCACTCCAGCCACCAGTAAAAAGCTTATGCTGAATTGTGTATTTATTACATTCAAAAAAACCTTTATATAAGCGCTCTTTTTTAATGACTTTTACATCTTTTTGAGAATACTGGTTTTCGAATTGGTTGTCATTATTAATGGTTGATTTGACCATTTCATGCGCCCCTATATCTATGCTACATCACAAAAAAATAATTAATCTTTGCAATATTGTAAAAAAAACATTCTAATGAACAAGATAATAATATTTTTGAATTCATGTTATCTTAAGATGTGTTATATATTCTTGTAATTTATTTGGATATCAAGAAAAGGCTCAACATTATATGGCTATTCTTTAGTCAATACTACAACAAGTAGGCAACCAACTGTCATCTGATAGTAAAATAAGTCTAGAGGAATTTCGGTAAATGGTATGATGAGCATGCTAGTTGTAGATAGAATAGACCATAGCAGTTTTTTTAGATGAGTGCAGTAATATTTTTTAGTTCATGGTTTGCAAAATTTCGCATACTTTGAATATAACGGAACGGGTAACATTAAAATATGGATAGGTATTAGTCATGAAAATAAAACTCACAACAATTGCTCAATTTCTGGCATTGGCATTATCATTCAACGTAGCTGCAGACAGTTTAATGCAAGTATATGACGTAGCGAAACTAAATGATCCTACGATACTAAAAAGCTATGCGCAATTTCAAAAATCCACACAAGCGATTACAAGTCGAGAAGCATCATTGTTACCGCAAATTAATTTAACTGGCAAAACGGGGTACACACATGGCTTACTCAATATAAATAGTAACAAACCTACTCCTGATAAAAGAACATTAAACAACACAAACGGTCAGGCAATACTGTCATTATCACAAGAACTTTATAATGGAGCGGTTTGGCAAAACATGAATGTCGCCGAAAAAGTAGCGACTGAAGATGAGGCGAAGTACGGCTATGAAGCACAAAGTTTATTACTAAGAACCGCTCAGGCTTATTTCGCTGTTTTACGTGCGGCTGATGGCGTTAAATCCATCAAAGCAAACAAGCGCTCAGTAGAACGTCAACTTGAACAAACGAAACAACGCTTTCATGTTGGCTTGATAGCCATAACTGACGTTCATGAAGCACAAGCCGAATATGATAGAACCGTCGCAGAAGAAATTACTTCAGAAAATAATTTAGTTAATGCATACTATGGATTACGTCAACTAACTGGTCGTGATGTGATTGAAGTGAAGTACCTCAATGGAAATGATTTTTCACCTCAGAAGCTTGAAGGTAGTGTAAAAAGCTGGCGTAACAAGGCGCTAGAGTACAACCTAAGTTTACACAGTGCGCGCATCGCTAAAGAAGTCGCAAAAATGCAAATTCGTCTAGCAGAAACTGGTCACGAGCCAACATTAAGATTCGATGCGAATGCAACCGATAACACAAACCATTTTCCTGAGCCAGACAACGGCCAACGTCATACGTTTGCAGACAATGCCACTGCAAATGCTGCTATTGAATTAAATATACCACTTTATAAAGGCGGCGGTATATCGTCTTTGGTCAAAGAAGCAGAATATGGCTACGTTATTGCCAGTGAAAATTTAGTAGAAAACTTTCGCAATACCGAAGCGCAAGTAAATAGCGGATACAATAATGTCCGCGCATCAATAAGCACAATTACAGCTTATGAGCAAGCTGTAAAATCATCCCGAAGTGCATTAAAAGCCACACAAGCAGGCTTCGAAGTTGGTACACGTACTGTTGTTGACGTATTAGATGCAACACGTAATTTATATTCCGCAGAAAATGATCTTGCAAATGGTCGTTATGATTATATTCTTAACATGTTAACACTCAAACTTGATGCGGGCACACTTGAAGAAAAAGATCTCGTCTCCGTTTCAGATGCTTTAATTGCTTCCGAGCCTGATATACAATAAAATACAACGAGCAGACAACTTACTTTATGAATGTTCTGTCAGACAATAACTTGTCAGTCAGAGCATAACCCAACATAAAATACTATTGTGAGAACAACCTATACGCTGATACTTTATTTTGCAAAGTCAGATCGGCAAATTGTGGC
>JAGLDN010000069.1 GCA_023145575.1 Psychromonas sp. | reverse complement strand
CTTGAATGAGAATGATATATGTGCTGAACATTACTTGTTTTTTATGTTATATACCCATGTGAGGTAAAAATGCTTTGTCAGGCTCAAGCTCGGTAATCAGAACAAGGCACAATATTAGGTAATTGTTATTCACTTTTCGATTATTGTAACGCAATCTTGGTTTTCGATCTTGTGCCCCGCAGGGCAAGGCAATTAGTACCAAGGCGCGTTGTTATCAAATCTCTATGTAGAATAACTACTTAGGAATTAAAGTCTTTATTTTAATTCGACCATTGGGGACAACTAAGTAAATCATCTTTTGCGTTGCAAAAACGAAAAGGGAGTAGCCAATCAATAATTAACATTTTCCCGTTGATTCTGTCGAAAAATGATTAGCACAGCTAATAGTTGAAAGGTCAACTGCTGCGCCTTATTCTGATCATCAATATCGTGCCTGATATTTCATTTTTACGTCGCATGGGTAAATATAAAAGCACTAAACAGCAATTGAGGATTTACATCACGCACTGGCTTCAACTGCGTAACATCAGTCATTAATGTATATGGAGCAATATAACATGCAAGTCACAAAATTTGAAACATTAGACAGTAAATTAATAAACCTCCGAGATACTTTTGTCTTAGTAGATAGTGATGTGGCTGATTTATTTGGTGTAGAGACAAGAGATATTAATAAAGCGGTTAAAAATAATCCATCAAAGTTTCCAAAGGGGTATCTAATCAAATTAGATAGAAAGGAGAAAAATGAGCTGATAGAAAATTTCCAACGGTTTAATAAACTTAAACACTCAACAGCACTGCCAAAAGCTTTAACCGAAAAAGGGTTGTATATGATAGCGACAATTCTAAAGAGTAAAGTGGCAACAGAGGCAACACTTCAAATAATAGAAACCTTTGCAAAAATAAAAGCACTCTCACGAAATATTAACGAAATTATGAAAATTAAAGATGAATCAATTCAAAAAGAGTTATCAGACAAATCTAATCGAATTTTAGAAAACATAATCGATATTGATATGACCATCTTAGAAGACGATAATGATGATAAAGATGGAGAGATTATAGAAACGACAACAAAGTTTGAGTTTAATTTAGGGTTTGCAAAAGTTAGCCGAAGCGTAAAGAAGATAACAAATGACAAAAAGAAAATTGAAGTATAGTCTGGAATTAAAGGGAGTCAAAAAAACTGTATATACTCATCACACTTAAAGGCGCAGGTTTCAGCAAGGATCTTCAGGTGTAATGGAAATAAACGCTTATTATGTTTAATCTATAGAAGGACTAAATAATAAAAAGCACACTCATGACAGACAAAATCAAGCTTTTTTAATGAACTACCTTAAAAATCTAAAACACCTGAAGATCATAACCCTTAAATTAAATTTTAACTGCATAGCTTAAATTAGTTAAAATAGTAGCCAGTTGGGTATATCTTTATTCGTTTTCCAGCGGCAAAAGATGCAGATCCTGATGCAATATAAACAACTAACTGAATTACTAAGATCAAACGTTTAGGCCTTAATAAAAGTAGTATAAGTCAAACTAAAATAGTACTACAACTTGGTGTTAATCAATCATCAATTTCTCGAAAACCAAAACGCAATAAATAAAATACAGTTTACAGCGTTGATCCCGCTCAAAACTTCAATTTTATGCCTAGCACCTTGGTACAATTTCACTTGCTGAATTTGCACTTTTACGTTACATGGGTATAAACATGACTTGGCTGAACTAGATGATATTGCTTTTGAGTGGGTTGAAATAAAAACAATTGGATATGTGGTTCTTTTAGAGAAGAAAAATGGGGAATAGCGAAGCCCTCAATGCGTTTTTATATTAGTTCAGCAAAGTTAACTGCAGAAGAGTTTGTTCATGCACCTCGAACACATTGGGCAATTGAAATTAAACTTCATTGGAATGTAGATACAGCTTTTAATGAAGATTTATCTAGGTTTAGAAGAGAAAATTCAGCTGAAAATATGGCGATGGTAAGGCATACTGCTATGAACTTACTAACAAACGAAAAAACATTTAAAGCCAGTATGCGAAAAAAATTAAAAAAGGCCAATCGAAATGTAGAATACATTAAGAAAGTCCATATAGGGCGGGACCTTTCATGATTTCGCCTTATGTTGTGCGTTATCCTGACATCCGAACTAATAGAGAATATGACATCTTTACGCCATATGGGTATTTACCAATATGGCGTAAAGATACAAGATCTGACACTCATCTAGTGACAAAAAGGTTTTTCCTACACAGCTTATTAGCCCTACGACCATTTACTTATTGTTAATTCTCACGTCGTATACTTCTTTTTTCGAAGCATTCATAAACTGCTCATATTCTTTTTCACTTAATACCGCACGATACTCATCGAGTGATTGATTAACAGCTAAATTAAATTCGACCAAATAGTCCTTATGGGTAGCAGCCGATACTTTTAAGCCTTTAAGCCGATCTTCTAAATTCAGGCGAATTTCTTGTAATACTGCTCGTCGATCTGCTGGAAAGTTCGCAGCTAAATGCTCATCAATATTGAGATCCATTAGCGATGCTAAATATCGTTCACGAAGCTCTTTAGGGGATATACCTTGTAGCGCAGCCACTTTATTTTTTGAGTAATATTTGTTGTATAAAGTAATTCGTGGATCAACACCTTTTTTACCTGTCAATAAATTTAACTTTTTACCTTGCCAAGGAAAATTCGCTTGGGTTGCTCTCTTACAACTACTCCAGCTATATTTTACTCTCCCTATCATACAAAGAGGTGAAATACAGGTTGAGTTATCATCAAGACCATAAGTACCAAAATAGTCTTCAATGATTGGATAAAATTCAACATTATGTACCGTTTTACCCATGTAATATAATGCTCTATTTGTCAGATTCCAACAAACACCCACCACACCATAAAAAGGTATTACAGGCCATGTACAGGATTTATTTGTCATTACATAATTGACGGTACTAATATCAATGCAGTTTTTGTCACATTTAGTGGTTGTGTCAGGTAAAAGTACGCCACCGCTATCAACAGAGCCCAACGAATACCATGCGTAGCGCCGACCATCATTACCATGTGCCACCGGATAAATGTGTTTAATTCGGGTAATAAAGGGTAACAAAGGAAAAGTAAAAGCTCTAAAATTATTGCCCATAATATGCCCTGATTTTTTACTGTGCGGTGTGTCTAGGGAATGAGGGGCTGCATAACACATAGCGGAAAAAAGAAAACCAATTAATACTGTTGTAAAAAATTGAACAAATATTTTCATAATATTTCCTAATTATTTTATTTAAAAGAAAAAATATCTATACAATATCTCACCTTGCTTTAACTTGAACAAGATAGCCTAAATAAATGCAATTAAATACATTAAAAATACATTACTTATTACTCACTAAATTGTACCATATGACGCAAACAATTCAACAAACTGTCTTTTATAGCGCGTATTTTTAATAGGGTGCCTGTGATTAGTGAAATAATAATAATTAAATAACAAGCCTATACAAATACCTTTGAATTAATCTTCAATAAAAAAGCGAGAACAACGCCGTTAATAAACTAACAAATTATCACCTCAACATTAAAACAATAAAAATAAAATAAAATAACGATGCCGTGACTGTTCTTATAAAAATAACTTATTTCAAAATTATTGAAAGATTAAATATATAATAATAACTTTAATCTAAATGACATCATCAGTGTCAGTATCAGAGCTGCAGTCAAAACAAGGACCTTGATTGGAAACGGGTATATATTCGAATCAAAAGCCGAAAATAATAGAGCCCAGCCCATGTTTAGTATTACTCTTCAGGTGCAAACCAACAAAGAGACATAAAAACATTAACTGGGAATATAAATTAATATCACTATATTTGCTGATCTGCAATGAATATCAAAAATAATACATGTACATGTTGAAAGGTTTACCAACGGAAAAAATGATTCATTTACAGGTGAAGAAGTCATGGCAATATATTGTTACAGTATATTAAGGGGTTAGCGAACAAACTCAGTTATACATCGTTATGCTCAAGATCATCTTAGTGACCATTTTCCAAAAGCTCTGCGGTTATGCTACGTTGGTGCATCGAGTTAACAAGTTGTCAAATGGATTTATTGCCTTGGTAGATTTTTTGCAAACAAAAAAAATATCGACTAATGATGACATCATTTATCTTATTGATCCGTTTCCTATTCCACTCGCTAATAATCACTATGATTACACAGCTGAAGTGGCAGCAGAGATCGCAAGTAAAATCTTCAACTCAACCAACAAAATGTATTACTACAGCGCCAAAGTACATATTGTTGCGCGTAAACTAAAAGCCAGCTTACCAGATCTTGAAATCATCTTTATTGAAGAAGCCAAAAGGCAGCAGATTGAAGCATTATTTGCTTGGCTAAATAAAGTTACTGATATTGAGGATGCATCAAACGTTCGTTCGTCAAAAGGATTACTTACACATACTTATGGAAGACTGGCAGCTGCGATAATACTTCGCAGTTAGCCTCTACTTGGGTTTGATTCGAATATATGCCCATAATATTCAAGATATAATCTGGTATTTATCGGCACAATTACTATTTGTTCCCTTTTGATGTGTTAAATGTTATTTTAATAACATAGTGATTATTGTGACGTGATTATACGAACAAATATAACCTTGCTATGAGTAAATTTATTATGAAAACTATAAATAATTTAAAAATTGGCGCTCTTCTTGTTACCTCACTAGCGCTTGTTGCCTGCAATAGTAAATCAATATACGACAATCACACTGCTCCTGTTCCGAGTCCTGTTGCGCCTCTTAGTCCACTTGTACCATCTATTGCTACAATCCTTGAAGGTACATGGACATATAACAAATGTTCGCATGATTTAAATAACAAATTTCTGGTACATCAAAATTGGTATGCCGATAAATTTGAGACCTATACTAATCACCAAATCAAACAAAGCATTACATGGTCTTCTGATGAAATCTGTGCTGATCCAATAATAACGATAAAAACGACTGGAAGCTTTACGTTTGGCGATATTGTAAACAAGGCAACACCAGATGAGTATGTCAAAACAAATAAAACACCAAATAAATTATTAGTGACTATTAACGATCAAGCTTATATTATTTTTTTAAATAAAAGTATCCCTACCTTCTTAGGATCTGATTTTGGATTTGGAATTACAGACTGGGAATTAAACGTACCTAAAGATCTCACTAACAATGAGTCAGCAATAGCATATTTTGCACTTAATAAACCTGCACTTGATATTTTCAAAATTAATAACAAAAAACTCTTTGAGGGAGATCAAGGTGGAGATAAAGATGCCGATGGTCGACCTATCACTCTTGATGTACACACTTGGGGTACACTTAAAGATACATCGAATAGACAAACAAAGCCTACAAATCGGTTATCAAAAGGGTAAACTGTCAGCACCGTGGCGGTTATCCCTATATGTTAGATACTAATTTATAAGTTTATAGGCAACAATATTAGCAGAGCCTTTGCCTATATACTTTTTCATTTCAAAAGACTTATCAAGAATTGAAATTATTTCAGTAAACTTGCTAACGCCATATGTACGAGGGTCAAAATCAGGATTTGATCTTTTTACAAAACTGCCTGCTGCAGAAACATTAGCCCAACCATCATCATCCTGAAATTTCTTCCAAGCTTTTTTTAGAATAGGAATGAGTGGTGCAGCTTTGCTAATTTCTAATTTATTGACTTCAGTTGACTTTTCTTTTTTTGTTATTACTGCATCAGGATCTAAATTTTCAGTAAATATGAAATCATCACACGCATTTCTAAATGCTATTGGCGTCTTTTTTTCTCCAACACCGAAAACTAATATTTCTGACTCTCTCAACCTAGAAGCTAATTTAGTAAAATCGCTGTCACTAGAGACTAATGCAAATGCATCGAATTTATCAGAATATAATAAATCCATTGCATCAATTATTAACGATGCATCTGTTGAATTTTTACCTGTTGTATATGCAAACTGTTGAATAGGTTGAATTGCCAACTCATTTAAAGATGTTTTCCAATTCTTCAAATATTCACTCGACCAATCACCATAAGCCCTTTTTATAACTATGTGCCCGTATGCAGATATTTCATCCATGATTGTTTTTATTTTAGAATATTGTGCATTATCAGCATCAATTAGTACTGAAATTTTTTTATGATCATTTAAATCTTTCATTTGATATCTCAAAAATATAGGAAACTATGGAAGCGCCTAACCCCTGCTTCATAGAGATATTTAGGCAGATATTTTTTTTGCATTTTTGATCTTCTGCAATAAAACAAGCTGACTACATATGTCCTACTGGAAGCATTTGTAAAATGCTCACACTAGATTTACCAGGTAGTATTAAAAGATGAATTTTGGTTTCCCATAATTCATTCGCTTTTTCTTTATTGATGCCAGTTTCATGACAAGCTTTAATATATTTTTTAAGTCCATCAATTGAATGATGGACAACGTCTAATTCTGAAAATCAAACCTCTAGTTCAGCAGTAATTTCATCAATTGAAGCTACATTGCTAAATATAGCAAAGTATATACCCATGTAGCGCAAAAATGAAACGTCAGATCGGTAAATTGTGTCAAGGTAACAAGGTTTGATATTATTGCTTTTACTTACTAGGTGTTCTTTTGATCAAATAATTCACACTCTCATCAAGTATAAAATCCATAAATATGACATTTTTTAAAAAACAGAAAGAAACGAAGTTAACAGTTCAGATACTAATATACCCATGTGACTCCAAAGTGCAAATTCAGCAAGGGAAATAGTACCAAGGTGCTAGGCATAAAATTGAAGTATATACCCATCACACCTGAAGATACTCGTTTCACGACACCTGAGTAATTCAAGTTCAAGGCGCAATGCTCCCTTAAGTAGGGTTGAAAAAAAATTTAACCCTTTATTGTTATTCACTTTTTGAGTATTGCAACGCAAAAGATGATTTACTCAGTTGTCACCCAAAGGGCAAGATTTAAAGTCTGATATGTATGCATTGTTATTGATTTTGGCAAGGGAATAACCATTCTATTCAATCAATACCTTGCCTCTAAGCTTTTAAATTCTCGCTGAAACCTGCATCTTCAGGTGTGATGGGTATAGTTATTCTACATAGAGATTTTATAACAACGCGCCTTGGTAGTTGTTGCCTTGCCCTGCTGGGCACAAGCTCGAAAACCAAGACTGCGTTACAATAATCTAAAAGTGAATAACAATTACCTAATATTGTGCCTTGTTCTGATCATCGAGCTTGAGCCTGACAAAGCATCTTTATATCACATGGGTATATATGCTCTGGAACCATCCCAGATTGGTAACGCTGAGACATCTGTGTAAAAGCTTTTTCCAAATTACGAGCAAACAGTTGCCCATTAAAGAGTGAAGAGGTTAATCGGTTACGTTGAAGCTTTTGGTTAATGCCAACAAGCAGCGCCGGATCGTCTGCGAGTTCAATAGCTTTTGCTTCGTATTGTGCCTGCGTATCAGTGATAAGCTCAGGTAGATCCATCGCGTTTAGCAAGCTTGCTGCCACTCGACCAGCAAAAGATTTACCAATAAGTGTTAATACTGGTAGACCAGACCAAAGCGCGTCACTTGCTGTCGTGTGAGCATTACACGGTAATGTGTCAATAAATAAATCAGCTAGTTGATGGCGTGCAAGATGATCTTCGAGTTTCATTCTTTTTGCAAATATCAAACGGCTAGGATTGACCCCTCTACTCTGCGCCGCTTTGCATAAGTACTTAACTGCTGTTGCGTTGCATTCCAGAAGCCAAAGCACGCTATGATCTACCGCTTTGAGGATCCTTATCCACCCATCAAAAGTAGTGGGTAATATTTTATAGTTGTTGTTAAAGCAACAAAAAATAAAGGCGTTCTCAGGTAGGCCGGCGTCCTTCCTTGTAAGGATTTTATCTGATACCTTGCGCTTGGCGTCGTTAACTTGGTAACTGTTAGGCAAATAGACAATCTTTTCGCTATAATACTGCTGACTTTCTTCTGGGATTAAGATCTTGTCGGCAATAATATAATCGATATAAGCAGCCCCCATTGTACCCGGATAACCAAGATAATTGACTTGAATTGGCGCGCACCGCTGGGCAAATATTTCTATCCGAGCGTGCTGAGTAAATCCCTTCAAATCGACAGCGATATCGATGCCAAGATCTCTGGACATCTTCGTCACTTCAGCATCACTCTTATTGGTAACGTCATAAAAATAATCAAACGCAACGGCTACCCGCTGACGCATTTCATCGTTTTCATTGGCGCCAAATGAAAACCCATAAATCTCGAATTTTATTGCATCATGGGCTTCAAAAAATTCCGCCATTAAATAGGCAGTGGCATGATTGTGAAAATCAGCAGAATAGTATCCGATGCGAATTTTTTCATTAGCCTTATGTGTACTGAAATCGTCAAACAATCGACCCACTGGGTAAAGCGTGTCCACATACATTTTTGCAGCGGACAATTGCAGGGCTGGGTCGTCAATTAAACCTAATAAAGGAAAAGGACTAATAAGCTTTGTTCCATCAACAATGCCTCGCGATACTTGAGACAATTGTCCAGATATGTCTGTCCAATCACACAATTTCATTTGAGTATGAAGCTTTATACCAAATAAAAAATCAGTATCAGGATTGATAGCAAAGGCTTTGTTGTAACTCGCTAACGCCTCGTCAAGATGATTTAGCTTTGCAAGCGTATTACCACGACAAGTTAAGGCTTCAACATGATGAGGTTCAATGGCAATGGCTTTGTCATAAAATATCAATGCATCATTTAAGCGATTAAGTTTTGCAAGCGTAACTGCACGGTTATGGAATGCGTCAGCAAAATCTGGTTTGATGGTATTGACCTTATTATAGCTCGCTAATGCATCATCTAAACGTTTGAGATCTTGCAGGGCATTACCTCGATTGTAAAATGCGGCTGCGTAATCAGGTTTGATTGCAATCGCTTTATTATAACTCGCTAATGCCTTTTCAAATTGTTTCGTCTCTTGTAATAGATTGCCTCGGTTATAGAATGATTCTGCGACATTTGGGTCGATTGCAATCGCCCTATTGAAACTAACCAATGCCTCATCAAAACGATTAAGTTGATTGAGTGTGACGCCACGGTTGACAAACGCTTGTGCATAATCTGGCTTGAGAAAAATGGCTTTATCGTAATTAATCAATGCCTCGTCTAAGCGCATGAGATCAGACAAGACAATACCAGAGTTAAAGAATGCTTGTGTATAATTGGGATTAATTGCAATAGTTTGAGCGTAACTCATCAAGGCGTCATCTAGCAAGTTGAGTTCTATTTGCACATTCCCGCGATTGTAATATGCCCCAGCGTCATCTGAGTTGATGGCAATCGCACGGTTGTACATCACTAATGCCTCATCCAAACGATTGAGTAACTTGAGAGTGACACCACGGTTAATAAACGCTTGTGCGCAATTCGGATCGATAGTAATGGCTTTATCATAATCAGCCAATGCTTCATCAAAGCGTTTGAGCGATTTAAACGCAATACCGCGATGAATTAATACTTTGACGTGCTCTGGTTGGATAGTAATGACTTTACCATAATCAATTAATGCTGCCTCAAAACGTTTGAGATCCTGCAACGCAATACCACGAAACGTCAATGCTTCAACGTGATCTGGTTGAATGGCAATGACTTGGTTAAAACTGCTTAATGCCTCATCTGACCGCTGGCGGTTTTGAAGCAAGATACCACGCCGAATTAATGCAACGATATGATCAGGATTGATAGCGAGGATTTCGTCGTAACTCGCCAATGAGTCATTCAGACGATTGAGCTTTTGTAATGTAATTGCACGATCCATGTAAGCTTCGACGTGATCCGCTTTGAGGCTAATGGCATTATTATAACTGGCTAATGCTTCCTCTAAACGATTAAGCTGCATCAGCGCAATGCCCTGATTGCAAAATACATCAGCAACATTTGGATTAATTTTAATCGCTTTGCTGAACAAGTCTAATGCCAATACGAGCTGGTTACTTTGAATGGCAATCACACCCAATAAATGCGAGGCATTAAAGTGATCTGATTGTTGAGTCAACACCTTCTCATAGATTACTTTTGCTTGTGCTAATTCCCCCTTCATATGCAAATCCAAACCTTTTTGAAACGATAAATCTGCCTGTTTATTTTTTAACTTTAATTGTTGTGCAAAGTCCCGTTTTCGGCTCATGATTTTAGTGGGTTTACCTGTCATAGATAATTATTCCTTTTTAATTGCCATACAGAAAATTAAAGAATGTACGGCTAAATCACAAAAAACTAGAGAAAATCTATCTCCCCGTGTGACTCAATAATGCAAACACACGCATAACTCAAAATTAAAGCAAGTGAGATCGATTACCACCAGTTTCGCATGAAAACTTACCTAACATTTTAACAATGAACACTTATCTATTTTTCTTTTATTTAATTTAATTTAATTTAATTTAATATCGAGGAGTGTACAAAGATTCAAACTGCAGTTGTTGTCTTCTAAGCCATAGGACGTAAAAATAATTTGTACCTACAAAAAAATGAGACAATTTCCGACGCTATGATATCGCTCAATATATCATCAAACCATCATAATATCATACGAATTTTACTTGGCTAATATTCAAAGAAAAAATAATTTAACACCTTGTGTATTAGGCAACAACAAACCTGACCGATCCGCGTCAACTCACCTGACCGATTGTGGTAAACTTCAGCCATGTATAACCAATAACAGATTTAATATGCCAGCAAGATCCATTACTCAACAACAGGTCAACTTATATACCCATGTGACGTAAAAATGCTTTGTCAGGCTCAAGACCAATGATCAGAACAAGGCGCAATATTAGGTAATTGTTATTCACTTTTCGATTATTTTAACGCACTCTTGGTTTCCGAGCTTGTGCCCCGCAGGGCAAGTCAACCAGTAACAACCTGCGTTGTTATAAAATCTCTATGTAGAATAACTATTTAGGAATTAAAGTCTTTATT
>JAGLDN010000068.1 GCA_023145575.1 Psychromonas sp. | reverse complement strand
TTAACGCAGTTAATCACCAAAGGTCAATTTTATGCCTAGCACCTTGGTACTATTTCCCTTGCTGAATTTGCACTTTTACGTCACATGGGTATAGAGGAGTTACGAAATAGCCTTCATTAAAGATAGGCGTGAAGCTCTAACGTCAAACGAGCATCCCTGCATGCCTCAATAAACGGATTTATCACTCAATTTAATCAATCCACTCTTAAAAACACAATGATTTATTGAATATAAAACAAATGTGAATTAATGTGTCTTCTTTTTTAAATAAAATTAGCTGAAAAGAGTAATTTTACAGCCTCTTTAGCCGCCTCAAAGGAGAAATTTATAAATAAGCTACTGAAAGACATCATTAAGACAACACCATTGTATGTTCCGTTAAGAAATTGGACCAGTGCAAGAAGGCAAAAAAACGAACTCATTAAGAAGGACACAAAAGAAAAGCAGACTCCACCACCACATACTGAAGAAATTAAGGAAGGCCCTAGAGAATTAACTATAGATATAGGAGGTAATAAATACAATATTACTTCTGACGATGATTATCTTGAGTACATTCGACATGGCTTTAAGCCAGAAATGGTAAAGCTGTTCAAGCTTTTGGCAAATAATAGTGAAACTATTTTGGATATTGGTGCTAACATTGGATGCACTGCCATATTATTTGGAGAACTGTCAAAGAATGTTTACGCATTTGAGCCATCCCCAACAACTTTTACATTTCTTGAAAAAAACATCCTAAAATCAGAAATTAAAAATATATTCCCGCTAAATGCAGGGCTTGGTGCTGAACGGGGTGAATCTACACTAACATTCCCACCGACTTTTAGAGCGGGAGGTTTTGTTTCTAATCAAACACAGGCTTCTGTAGGACATACAGTAGAAAAAATAGTCATCCGAGAGTTAGATGAAGTGGTGAATTCTTTGGATCTTCAAGCGATTGATTTTATAAAGATTGATGTAGAGGGTTTTGAGGGACATGTTCTTCGTGGTGCAAAAAAGACACTTTCGTCTCACAGGCCGGTGGTCGTATTAGAGTTAAATCATTGGTGCTTAAATGCGTTTCAGCGAACTTCAATCCCGGATTTTTTTGATCTTCTTCGGTCAATATTTCCCATTTTGCTAGCGGTAGATGGCTCAAACTACATGAGCTTACACGATGAAAACGACAGTTACTCCGTTATGTATCAACATATTGTACACATGAGGTTTCCAAATATTGTCGCTGGCTTTGATGAATCACGTCTTGATCAGTTTAGGTCTATATATGAGCATGGCTTTACGGCATAACAATCGCATCACACCTGAAGATCCTCGTTTCAGGACTCCTGAGTGATTCATGTTCAAGGCGCAATGCTCCCTTCGGTAGAGTTAAAAAAAAGACTTTAACCCTTTATTGTTATTCACTTTTTGAGTATTGCAACGCAGAAGATGATTTACTCAAAAGCATGAACAGTTAGCAGTTGAGTAGTTTGGTAACTAACAATTCATTTATTGTCTAAAAAAACAAGCTACTTTCGTAATCTAGCCTTGTGGATAATACCAAACCGGTGAATTGTCGCCCGCGAGCGGAGAACCATCAAACATTTTCCGAAAAGTAATACTTCTCGTACTAAGATTGCCTGGAGGGGCACCCCATGGATTGAGGTTCTGATTAAACACTGCTGCACCCCAAAACATATTTTTCATGTTCGTTACTACGCCCACATTCCAGCCGCTGATATCCCTATTAAACACAGTCGCACTCTGAAACATCCATGCCATCGTTATTACTGAGCTTACATTCCAAGCACTAATGTCCGCATTAAACGCATTTGCAGTAGTAAACATACCTTGCATATCCGTTACCTTGCTCACATTCCAAGCACCAATATCGCCATTAAACACGGTTGCACCATTAAACATATTAGTCATGGTACTAAGATCCTCATTAATAACCCAGCTTTCTATTCCCTTGCCTTCAAATGATTCTGCCATAAGAAACATCTGGTTTATGCTTGTTACTCCACTAATGTCCCAGCTGAGAGTGCCGTTAAATGATGCTGCGTTCCTAAACATATTATTCATATCTGTTACTTTGCGCACATCCCAACTGCATATGTCCCCATTGAATGAAGTTGCGTCCCTAAACATATGATTCATGTCTGTTACTGCGCCCACATTCCAGTGGCTAATATCCCCATTAAATGAAGCTGCATTATTAAACATATTATTCATATTCGTTACATTGCGCACATCCCATTCGCTTATGTCACCAGTATAGGCGCTGTCCTTAAACAATGAGCCCATATCTTTGATGGCATTCGTGTTTATGTAGTTGAGATTGACATTTACCCCGCCGATAGCAATCGCCTTTGTTATGAGATCAACGAGTGCAGCTCGATTGGCAGGAGTTTCTGTTTTTGGGGTGCTGGTGAGGGTGGTGGAAATGGCAGGGCTTGTCATATTATTGTCAATATCTTTTCTGTCACCAATATTTTTGTTTCTAGAGTTTTTGGTAAAACGGCCGAATAGTCCCTTTGTTTTTGTTGTGTCCATAATGTTCTCCTTGTTTGTTGTGTAATATAGGTTTCTCATGTATTAAACCCCGTTTATCAGGGGTTGTTGCTTACCTCAATGTGTATTGTAATGGTTCAACAAACCTGGACACATTTTAAGCCATTTTCCAATTCAGCCATCTTTTAAGCAG
>JAGLDN010000067.1 GCA_023145575.1 Psychromonas sp. | reverse complement strand
ATTAGCATCGCTAATTGTTGATAGAGCTGCTGTTATGCCCCCAATCTGATGTCCGATTTTAAAGACTCACTAAGCATAATGAAGTATCACGGGTATATATCTGTTAACAATCAAATTTGTTTTTTGACTTCAGCTCTTATCCTGAAACTAATGATGTCATCTAGAACATAGTTATTAAATATTTACCCCTGAAATAACTTTAAAGTATTTTATTCTTATAATAAGAGTCACGTTTTGACATTCGGTTTATTTTGTAATGTTTTTATATCGATGAGGCAATTTATTCCTTTCTTATTGGCTTCAATCTTCCTTATTTAATTGTTCTCTATAAGTACCTGTTTATAAGGGATTTTTAGATGATCACTTGTTATATCAAATAGTTTTATATAAATACACCAAGGTCAGTTATTGATTTGTTTTAAATTTTCCTGTAGAATTTAGCGGTTGGCAAATAACCTGTTTTAATATATATACTTATATATTAATTTGGTCTTTTATTAAAGCAAATCAATCAAAATATTGAATAGATATTTTCTTTTAAATAAAATACTAAGGAGATCATATGAAAAAATTTATCCATCTTTTTAATATGGTATTAATTGCCTTTCTTTTTTCAGGTATGTGTTATGCAGCCCCTCATACACTAGACACACAGCAAGGTAAAAAATCAGGGCATATTATGGGTAACACATTTAGCGCTTTTGCTTCCCCTATAATAAAATTTATTCCCAAAGTTAAGCACGTTTACCCGGTGGCACATGGTAATGATGGTATACGCTACGCATGGGTTGCGTTGGCATTGTTGATAGTGGTGGCGTACTTTTATCTGACACAACCACTAAATGTAAAAAAACTGCATTGACATTAGTACCATTAATTACACAATGTCAAAGAGCCCCTGTGCTTGGCCTCGCTATCCCTTTTATGGTGTGGTGGGTGTTTGTTGGAATCTGACAAATAGAGCATTATATTACACGGGTAAAACGGTACATAATGTTCAATTTTATCCAATCATTGAAGACTATTTTGGTACATATGGTCTTGATGATAACTCTACCTGTCTTTCACCTCTTTGCATGAAAGGGAGAGAAAAATTTAGCTGGAGTACTTGTAAGAGAGCAACCAAAGCGAATTTTCCTTGGCAAGGTAAAAAGTTAAATTTATTGACAGGTAAAAAAGGTATTGATCCACGAATTGCCTTATACAATAAATATTACTCAAAAAATAAAGTGGCTGAGCTACAAGGTATAGCCCCTAAAGAGCTTCGTAAACGATATTTAGCATCGCTAATGGATCTCAATATTAATGAGCATTTAGGTGCGAACTTTCCAGAAGCTCGACGAGCAGTATTACAAGATATTCGCCTGAAGTTACAAGATCGGCTTAACGGTCTAGAGGTATCGGCTGCTACCCATAAGGACTATTTGGACGAATTTAATTTAGCTGTTAATCAATCACTCGATGGGTATCGTGCGGTATTAAGTGAAAAAGAATATGAGAAGTTTATGAATGCTTCGAAAAAAGAAGTATACGACGTGAGAATTAATAATAAGTAAATGGCAGGAGAGCTAATATGATGTGTAGTCAGAACCTTTTTGTCACTAGATGAAAGTCATGTTTCTATTAGCTCGGATGTCAGATTAACGCACCGAATTTCTCAATGAATAGGTGCGTTAATAATTTTCGGTAAAAGTAATGCCGGTGAAATCAAACGGTGTAATTACCATTTTAGATATGAGGAGCGATTTCATTTTAAAATTCGATGATAAACAGATTTACAGTGGATTTTCCAATTTATAATTTACATTCCCATTTTTTAGAAGTTGTTTGCTTTCCAATTGTTCAACATAGAGCCCGCCGCATCATTTGTAAATATCCGTCTCGTTTTAACTGATCTTCTAATAAAACTGTTTAACGACTCAATTACATTGATAGTGTAAATTCTTTTGCTAACATCTTCTGGATCTGCAAATATTGTATTTTAGTTGTTCTGGTGAGTGTGCCAAGAAAGGATTATTTAAGAGTATTTATCATCCCGTTTTTCTGAGGATCGTAATCAGGATATAACATCTAAAAGTTATATTCCGCAAGAGTGCATTCATCTCAATGCCTTTCATGATCCAAACGCTAGGGGCATAATTATGACGTAATTAAGTCAGGTATATTTTTTTACCATTTACAATGATGAAAAAAAATATGGCAGCACTAGGGGCTGTTGATCTTTCACATTGGCAACCAAATCATTGAGCAAGCTAGTGCGAGCATACTTTCAAAATGAATCTTTAGTTTATCGTATCGAGTGGCTAGTGCCCTAAAATGTTTCAACCTTGCAAAGGCATTTTCAACTAAGTGCCTATATTTGTATAAACACCAGTCAATATCAGCATTACCCACTTTTGAGCT
>JAGLDN010000066.1 GCA_023145575.1 Psychromonas sp. | reverse complement strand
CAGCGTTTAATGTCATCATAAATCGTCACCCTCTGCGTAACAGCAGTTACTCATGTAACTTGATCTGGCATTAGAGCTAAATCCAGAAAATTATTTTTATGTATCATTGGGATAACATTTCTAAAAAAGAGCAAACATGGCAACAAAAGAAGAAATTGATAAAATGAAATTACTTTCTGTATCCTTAAGTGAACGCATTTACACCCATGCTACAAGTTAGGTTTTGTAAAATTAGCATAAATCTTCTCAAGCGTGGTAGGGCGACCATCAGGGTCAAGATCACCCTTTTTATCACCCCTAAAGAGTTTATTAACCTGAATTTGGTAAATATCACGATCTAACACATTGAAACCGAATCGTTTTTGAGCCAAAGCAAACTTCGAAATATCTTTAGTGACATTAAGGTTCCAGTCGTAAAGCCCATAGTTTGAGTATAGCCCTAATAATGACCCTGTACCAAGAGAGACATTAAACCAATCCACAAACGCTGATAACAATAGCGTCTGCTCTATTTTGAATGGCGTGATATCAAAATTAATAAACTCATCTGACTCACCCTTATTTTGAACCGAACCAATTTTAATGCGACTAATCACTGTGCCACTTAACGCTGGCATCAGACAGGAGTCATCCAGATAATACGTGGACTTTTCGCGCAATATATCGCCTGTAATGGTCAACGTTTTGATAAAACCATATCGATTATCGACAGGAACAGCTTTACAATCAGTATTCCAAATACCTTGAAGATTAATCCGAGTACTTGGGCTCAATGATGCAGGTGATGAGGGCAATGGCGGCGGACCTGGATTTAGCTCAGTCTTACAAGCCTCTAGCATTTCAATGAGAAGCAATAAGATAACTATTTTTATTATCATTTTAAATTTTAACATAAGCACTCCTGACTTATTTGGAATATTCAACCGCCAGATGCATAATCATTATGCCGCTAGTGCTAGTATATGTGTCATTGTCATTTGGAATGATATTTGGTATAATACCACGTTTCTTGGTCTATTATTCAACTGAATTAAATTGCTGCGAACGGCTTCATCGTAGATCAGTTCAAAATCTATAGATTTATACCCATCACACCTGAGTGATTCATACTCAAGGCGCAATGCTCCCTTTGGCAGGGTTAAAAAAAAACTTTAATCCTTTATTGTTATTCACGTCTTGAGTATTGTAACGCAAAAGATGATTTACTCAGTTGCCACCAAAGGGCGAGTTTTAAAGGTGTTATTGATTTTCGCAAGGGAATAACCATTCTCTTCAATCAATGCCTTACCTCTAAGCTTTTAAATTCTCGCTGAAACCTGCATCTTCAGGTGTGATGGGTATAGACCAATATTGTCGTAACAGTCCATTGGTATCTTCATTCAACCCTCGCTGCCATGAGCAATATGGGCCTGCAAAAAAATAGCAACATCCAAGCGATTATGAAACCTATTTATGACAAGCAAATTCCTTGCCATTGTCTGCTGTGGTTATTAAAATTAAGTACTTAAATAGTGTCAATAATTCAATCGTTGCATCTGTCACTGTTCTCGCTGATTTATCGAAAATTCGCTTAGTTACAGCTTAACCAGTGAATCGCTCAACTATTGTAAGCAAAGCGGCGCTATAACCTTTCCCTATGATCAAATCAATCTCCCAATCAACTACTCGATCCTTTATACCCGTGTTACTTCAAAGTG
>JAGLDN010000065.1 GCA_023145575.1 Psychromonas sp. | reverse complement strand
TTAAAGTCTTTTGTTTAACCCTACCGAAGCGTGCATTGCGCCTGCAACATGTATCACTCAGACGTCCTGATACGAGTATCTTCAGGAGTGATGGGTATATACCCATGTAAACGGTTTACGGGCATTGCCCTAACTGTGATTAATGTAGCGCTCAATTTTTTCTCCAGGGCGAATGGTTAATATTTCAACGCCCATTTCTGTCACTAGTAGGGTATGTTCCCATTGTGCGGAGAGAACTTTTTTTTTCGTTTCAACTGTCCACTTGTCATTTAGTACTTTACAGGCTTCAGTTTTACGTCCGAGATTAATCATGGGTTCAATCGTAAAGCATTGTCCAACTTCTATTTTTTGGCCAGTTCCTTTTTTACCATAATGAAGCACTTGTGGGTCTTCGTGAAATCCAAGGCCTATACCATGTCCGCAATAATCCCTAACAACAGAGCAGATGTTTTTCTCTGCATGTTTTTGAATAACCTCACCAATATCACCTAATTGAGCACCAGGTTTGACCATGTGAATGCCAAGGTAAAGGCACTCTTGGGCAATTTTAGCCAAGCGTTCACCTGCGATACTTTTACCAATAATAAACATTTCAGAGGTATCCCCATGGTAGCCATCTTTAATGACTGTAATATCAAGATTGACAATGTCACCGTCTTTGAGCTGTTTATCGTTTGGTATACCGTGGCACACAACTTGATTGACAGAAGTACAAATTGATTTAGGAAATCCATGATAATTTAAAGGTGCTGGAATGGCTTGTTGTTCATCAATGATGAAATTATGGCAAAGTTCGTTAAGTTCATTTGTTGTTGTGCCTTTTACAACAAAAGGGGCTATCATTGTTAAAACATCTGCAGCAAGTTGTCCTGCGATGCGCATTTTTTTTATTTCATCAGCAGTTTTAATTGTTGTTGCCATTTTATTGCCTTATATTCATTACGGTTAATATTTTCGATTTGCAGATTCAACGATCAACAATATCATCGCTAAGCGTTTATTACTAGCCTGTGTAGCGATTGATATATATGAAATATTATACTTTAATTTTTCGTGGTTTATCGTTTAATTTCAAAATAATTGCCTCAACCTCTCGCTGTGGGATATTTTTTTAATCTGCGTCTTTGTGGATATACTGTCGTAGTAAAAAAATTCATTTTCAAACCATGTTACCAATAAGGCTCTACAAAATAAACAGTCTCATATCGCATGTTATACCAAAAGAATTTAATTTATGATCTGTTTGTGTTATCTATATTCTCCCGTTTCTGAGTTCAAATGGCCGATAGATGTTATCGTAAGCGGTTTGTTTTAAAGAAATAGATGCCTTGGTGTGACATAATTATTGCCCATAGGTTTGACATTAAGCGATAAATTTATTGAAGAAATATTGTGATCGCCCTTTATCCTTAACTTTTTTGAAATTTGTTCTTTGAGCGTATCTTGATAAAAATGAGACTGGTTTCTTCCCTATTTTATGCTGTGTAAAACCTGGATTTTTGAGTTATTGACGCCATTAATTGATAAAATCAGACTTGTGTATTCTTTGCGATCATAAATGCAGATAGTACGATGCCTGATTGTGGTTGGATGCCTTCTTTTTTTACCAATAATGTTAATGAACTAGCCCATACCAACCCTTTCCTCATTGTTGTTTTTGGTGTTGAATGTTTTAAGATTACAGTATGATTTCCACTCTTTAAAAAGTAATTTTATTTGTCAGCGCACTACGCACTATAATAGATCTGAATTACTTTTTGTAGCACTAAATGTTTCTCAATTCTAATGAGTAATCGGCAGATTCAACCGCCAAATACATAATCGTCATGCCGCTAGTGCTAGCATATGTTTTATCATTATTTCGAATGGTGTTTGGTATAATATAACTTTTCTTGGACTATTATTTAACTGAATTAAATAGTTGCGAATAGCTTCATCGCATCGCAGTTTAAAATCTGTAGATTTATACCCATCACCCCTGAAGATGCAAGTTTCAGCGAGAATTTAAAAGTTTATACCCATGTAAGGTAAAAGTGAAAATTCAGCAAAGGAAATAGTACCAAGATGCTAGGCACAATTTTCCGATCTGACGTTGCA
>JAGLDN010000064.1 GCA_023145575.1 Psychromonas sp. | reverse complement strand
TTTGAAGTAACATGGGTATAAATTCAGAAATGTGGAAATCAGCAGCAAAAATTTGTGGTGCCATTCACATAAAGCCACATCAACCAATAACTTAAATAACGTGTTAAATTTAGGTGTAATTAGCTGATCATGGAAAGGGTTATATTGAACGTCTGTTTGAGTTAACTTATCATAGTAGAGTATAGATCTAAATTCGATACTGTATCAACAGATTTATCACCTAAAGAGTTGATAAGTGACATCACTATCTCAAATTGCTTAATGAGGCATTTATGAGCACAAAATGACACGTTTTACCTAGTTCATTAATATCAAGGTTATTATTCACTTTAAAGTTGAATCTAAGATTCAAACTCAAATTAATCTTTACATCTGATGCGTACAATAAATGCTAACACTTGATATTTTTTACACTCAATGTTGAGTTGAACTTTTAAATATGGTATAAAACGTTGCAGGATCATAGCATGTAGATCTTAAATTAAACTTATTATGATTTTATGGCATTAATAATTTATTTAAAATCATAATCATAATTATCAATAACACACACACATCGACACATCATTCGGGGTGCTTTTACTTACTGATATTGAGTAATAAGTCGAGTGTATGGGATGTGTGGAGGCCTAACCCCTATAAAGGAAATTTAAAATGGTAAAAGTATCAATGCGCGATATGCTACAAGCTGGCGTACACTTCGGTCACCAAACGCGTTACTGGAATCCAAAAATGAAGCCGTTCATCTTTGGATCTCGTAATAAAATTCATATTGTTAACCTTGATAAAACTGTTCCAATGTTCAACAAAGCTCTCCGATTTTTAGACGCAAAAGTGTCTAAAAAAGGTAAAGTATTATTTGTTGGAACTAAACGTGCTGCCTCACAAGCTGTTAAAGAAGCCGCGCTTAGCTGTAATCAATTCTTTGTTGATAACCGTTGGTTAGGGGGCATGTTGACTAACTGGAAAACAGTTCGCCAATCAATCAAACGTCTCAAAGATCTTGAAATTCAAAGCCAAAATGGTACCTTTGAAAAATTAACTAAGAAAGAAGCGCTTATGCGCAGTCGTGAGTTAGATAAACTTGACAAAACGCTTGGTGGCATAAAAAATATGGGTGGCATACCTGATGTAATTTTTGTTATCGACGCAGATCACGAACACATTGCAATTAAAGAAGCCTATAATCTTGGCATTCCAGTGATTGCTGTTGTAGATACGAATTCTTGTCCAGATCACATTGATTATATTATACCTGGCAATGACGATGCTATCCGAGCGGTTAAATTATACTTAGATGCAGCGGCTAAAACGGTTATTGGAGCATCTAAAGAAATTGTTGTTACAGATAAGGTTGATAATGTTGTTGAAGAATCGCCTAAAAAAGCAGTTGATATAGCACCTCAAGAAACAGTTAAAGAAGATCTTAAAGAAACAGTCACAGCCAATGCAGCACCTAAAGAAACAGTCACAGCCAATGCAGCACCTAAAGAAACAGTCACAGCCAATGCAGCACCTAAAGAAACAGTCACAGCCAATGCAGCACCTAAAGAAACAGTTAAGGAGGAGCCTGACGTAACAGTTTAAGAAGTTAAAAAAATTTCTTAGTTTTAGATCGGTTATTAAACCATATTAAATAATATTTCTTCTCAATATTATGTATAAAAATGATTTAATACGAGACTTGTTTTGTTGCACTTGGATGATTCATGACCTTAATTATTAAGGATAATTAAATTAAGGACGTTATTTTTTTTCTGTTTATTTCCTTTGCAATCATCTAATGAATGATTTGCATTTTAATTGGTAATATTGATAAGTTTATTGAATCTCTCGTTTGATATTTCATATGTGGTTATAATAATCGACAAAGCAGAATAATTATTTCATTATCTGACATTAAAGCGATGCGTGATAATGTCTTTTAATTTGCATGGGGTTAGCTACCTTTTTTTATAAATAATTTATAGGGGTTTGACAATGGCTATTACGGCTAAACAAGTTAAAGAACTTCGTGAGCGTACTGCTGCGGGTATGATGGATTGTAAAAAAGCATTAGTTGAATCAGATGGTGACATTGAGCTTGCAATTGAAAGTATGCGCAAATCAGGTTCAATCAAAGCGGCTAAAAAAGCAGGGAGAATTGCTACTCAAGGGATTATTCTTGCGAAAATTTCGGGTAATACAGCACTGCTAATGGAAGTAAACTGTGAAACTGATTTTGTTGCAATGGATAAAAGCTTCCTCGCATTTGCAAACACTGTTGCAGATGTTGTGCTTTCAAGTCAGGTTATTGATGTTGCGGCTATTAATGAACTTGCTTTTGATCCTCAGATCAATGTTGAAACTGCACGTGCTAACTTGGTTGCAAAAATTGGTGAAAACATATCTCTTCGCCGTGCGAAAATAGTTGAAGGTGAAAATATTGGCGCTTACGTTCATAGTGGAAAGATTGGTGTTGTTTGTTTGCTTAAAGGTGGGGATGCAGAACTTGCTAAAGATATCGCAATGCACGTTGCAGCTGCGGCACCAACGTATGTTAATCCAGAAGATGTACCCGTTGATGTTATTGAGAAGGAAAAAGAAATTCAACTTCAAATTGCAATGGATTCTGGAAAACCTGCTACCATCGCTGAAAAAATGGTATCAGGACGCATGGCTAAGTTCGCTGGCGATGTGAGCTTAATAGGACAAGCATATATAAAAGATCCTTCAATAAATGTTCATGCATTACTTGAAAGCAAGGGTGCTGAAGTTGAATCATTTATTCGTTTTGAAGTGGGTGAAGGCATCGAGAAGAAAAAAGATGATTTCGCCGCTGAAGTTGCGGCTACACTAGCAGCTGCGGGTCAATAATCATTTTTTCTAAACAATAAACTTTTCATTAATTAGCCGCGGTTTATCTGCGGTTTTTTGTGTATATGCCCATATTTTTAATGGAATTACATCAATGCCAAGGAATAGAGCAATGAATAGGACGCCTAAATTTTTATATAATCGGATTTTATTAAAATTAAGTGGTGAGGCATTAGTTGGTGACGAGGGTTTTGGTATTGATCCGAAAGTGCTTGATCGAATGGCGCTTGAAATTAAGGCCTTGATCGATAACGGTATACAAGTTGGGCTTGTGATTGGTGGTGGTAATATCTTTCGTGGTGCAGGGCTTGCTAAGGCGGGAATGAATCGTGTTGTTGGTGATCACATGGGAATGCTCGCCACTGTTATGAATGGGCTTGCAATGCGTGACGCTTTGTCTCGAGCTGATGTTAATGCGTTGTTAATGTCTGCCATTCCCCTTGATGGCATATGTGAAAGTTATAACTGGTCAACAGCGATTAAACATTTAAAATTAGGCGCTGTTGTTATATTCTCAGCAGGTACGGGTAACCCATTTTTTACTACAGATTCTGCGGCATGTTTGCGTGGCATTGAAATTGACGCGGACGCTGTTTTAAAAGGAACGAAAGTCGACGGTGTTTATGATTGTGATCCAGCAAAAAATTCCGATGCAGTTCTTTTTGGGACGATTGATTATCAAGTTGTGCTAGAAAAAGAACTCAAAATAATGGATCTTGCTGCATTTACATTAGCGCGAGATCATAGTTTGCCTATTCGGGTCTTTAATATGAACAAGCCTAATGCGCTAATGCGTGTTGTACAAGGTGAAAATGAAGGAACAACAATCATGCACATTCAAACGCATTGTGTTGAATAACCAATAATAACTGTTACGGATTGTGTTCGATCCTAGAATATGCGCAATAAATCATGTTGAAGTGACGTTGATATCTATCCATGTGACGTAAAGATGCAATGTCCGCCTTTAGTTAAGATGTCAGACTAAGGCACAATATAGGAACTATAAACGATAAGCCTAGCTTCTCGTTTATCGGTTGAATTAACTAATAAATATTAATAGATTATAAAGTTATTCTCTTTTCAAATGTTGTAATACAGAGCTGCCTTTCGAGCTTTCCCCATAGGGTTTGACGATTTGCACCAATTTAGGACGTTATAAAAATTAGACATAGAACGACTAGGCTTCAATTCATGCCTAGTATATTAGTATAATTTCTCTTGCTGACTTTTTATCTTGATGTAGCATGGGTATACAAGCAAAAGATTATAGATTAGGAAATTTAAAAATGATCAATGATGTAAAAAGTGATGCGCAAACACGTATGGATAAAACGGTTGAGATATTTAAAAATCAATTAATCAAGGTTCGTACAGGACGAGCGCATCCAAGTTTGCTCGATGGTATCATGGTGCAATATTATGGGAGTAGCACACCACTTCGGCAAGTGAGTAATATTGTTGCAGAAGATGCTAGAACCTTGACTGTTACAGTCTTTGATGCGACGCTTATTCAGGCAGTTGAGAAAGCGATTATGGGATCAAATCTTGGTTTAAATCCCATGTCAGCAGGTACCGTGATCCGTGTTCCATTGCCTGCGTTAACACAAGATCGCCGCAAAGACTTGATCAAAGTAGTTCGTAACGAAGCTGAAAATAGTCGTATTTCTATTCGTAATATTCGTCGTGATGCAAATTCAGATTTAAAGTTATTAGAAAAAGAGAAAGATATAAGTGAGGATGATCAACGTCTTGGTCAAGATGGAGTGCAAAAAATAACTGATGAGTTTATTAAAAAAATTGATGATCTTTTACTGTTAAAAGAAAAACAGCTTTTAGAAGTCTGAATGTTTTATGAGATCAATTAATGGGCTAATATGATGCGTTGTATTTATGTAACGTAAAGATGCAATCCTCAGCTTTAGCTCGGATGCTTGATTATAGTATAACATTTTTCGTGAATCGATTAATTATTATATATAACGATGTGACGTAAAAATGCAAGATCAGCAAGGTAAATAGTGCCAATCTACGTTGTTATATAATTTAAAGTTAATTTGTCAGTTAAGAATTCAATTATTTATTTTAATTCTTCACTCGATGATTCAGTCAGTTAATCATCGAGTGGGCAATTTTATGCCAAGTATCTCGGAACAATTTTCTCTACTGATTTTTATCTTAACGTTGCATGGATATAGCGATTTAAATTGCTTTTAAAGGAGCCGTATGACAAAAAACACTGATCTTGTAAAACAAAACTTACTACCAAAGCATGTCGGAATCATTATGGATGGTAATGGACGTTGGGCTAAAAAACAGGGTAAAGATCGTATTTTTGGTCATCAATGTGGTACAAAATCATTGCGTAAAGCAATTGAATTTGCACGTGAAAAATCGATTAATATATTAACAGTTTTTGCTTTTAGTACTGAAAATTGGCAACGCCCTAAAAAAGAAGTCTCTGTGCTGATGAACTTGTTTTTGATAGTGCTTAAGACTGAAATAAAAAAAATGCATAAGCAAAATATTAAATTGAAGGTGGTTGGGGATTTATCCAATTTTAACGTGGGAATGCAAAAGAAAATAGCAGAAAGCGAAAAGCTAACACAAGGAAATACAGGTTTACTTTTAAATGTTGCCGCTAATTATGGCGGACGTTGGGATATTACAGAAGCTACAAAAATACTTTTACGAAAAGCATTAAACAATGAAATCAATGTGCAAGATATTAATGAAAATATAATGGATGGAGTGATCCAGCAGACTGGTTTGGTTGATGTTGATTTAATGATCCGCACTGGCGGTGAAACAAGACTTAGCAATTTTTTACTTTGGCAATTGGCATATGCTGAACTCTATTTTACCGATGTTCTCTGGCCTGATTTCGATAAAGTATTATTTCAAAAGGCACTAGACAGCTTTGCAGGGAGAACGCGCAATTTTGGAAAAACAAGTGAATAATTTGTCCACTTTTGAGCAACTATTTAAATTTGATGGGCTTTGCATGTTATGTCCCCATGTGGCATAAAGGTGCAATGCTCGACATTAGATCGGATGCCAGAGTAAGACATAACATAGGCCTTATTAACGATTAGCTGAGCTTGTCGTTTGTCTGCAAAATTAATTAAAACATGTTAATTATTATATCGTTATTCTCTTTTCGGATATAATAACGCAGAGCTGGCTTCTTTTCATAAAAATGAGCCTCGACCTACAGATCAAGGCAACTTGCCCCATTCTAAGTCGTTATAAGATGTTGAATTAGATCGTCTCGTTAATATTGATGTTACGTAGCTTATATTTATAAACTAATAATTGACATTTTTGTTTTGATGTCGTTCTGATCCTATTTGCCGAATAGGTAACATTAGCGAGTTGTTTTTACTACAATATTTTATAACGCAGCACAAGGATCTCTATCATTTTTCTATGGAAGGATAAGATGGGCATTTTACGAAAATATTGCAAGGCGAGCTAAACAGTTGAGCATTAAATGACCATTAATAAAGACTAAATATACATGTAGTGCCTTTTTTAGTGTTTTTTTTTGGATCTTAGCTTGTGCTTGAGAATGAATATTTTAAATAATATGTATAAAAGTTAACTTAAATTGAAATTTGTTAACGCTGATGATGGGGTTAGGTTAGTTTGCCCAAAAGAACAAAAGTTTTCTGATTATGACAACAAACGAAAATTTATTGTGAAGTAATACGAATGAAGTAAATAACTCACCAATATTACTGCTTGACGTGAGTGCTTTTATCGAATAAAAATATTAAGGCGTTAAAATAGTTCCCTTAATGTTAACCATTTGTTGTTGTTTGCAGGTAGGAAAAAATGATGGATTAATTTAAGTAACAACTAACAGGATTTTTAATGAAACAACGAATTATAACGGCAATAATATTAGCAGTGATAACCATTGGCACTGTTTTTTTTCTACCTCTGCAGTTTTTTATGCTTATGCTTGCCTCAGTTTATTTATTTGCGAGTAAAGAATGGGCTCGGTTTGTAGATAAAACTGGCCCAGGATTTGTTCTTTATTTTTATGGTGCATTGCTTGCCCTAACACTTTTCATGGTACCCATTGATAAAATGTGGGGTTTAGACGGCATCAACCCTATTTTTTCAAGTGGTTTAATCATTGCTGCTGGTTGGTGGATCATTGCATTATTTATGGTGCTTACCTACCCTAAGAGTGCGTCAATATGGAGTAGCAGCAAACTGCTTAAAACTTTCTTTGGCATTGCCATTTTAATTCCTTTTTTTTGGGGGCTAGTTGCAATTAGAACGATTAATATGCAACATGATTTTTACTATGGAAGTGAATTGTTGATGTATGTCTTTTTGCTTGTTTGGGCATCGGATACGGGGGGATATTTCTTTGGAAAGAAATTTGGAAAACATAAGTTGTTACCGACAGTCAGCCCTGGTAAAACGATTGAGGGATTTTTTGGCGGTTTGTTTTTAGGGGTAGTTATTGCTTTTCTTGGCATCTTTTACTTTGATATGCCGAATGATGAAGACATTTCATTTCTAATTATATCAATTGTTACAATACTTGTTTCTGTTCTCGGAGATTTAACTGAAAGCATATTCAAACGTGAATCTGGTTTAAAAGACAGTGGTAATTTATTCCCTGGCCATGGTGGGATCTTAGATCGTATTGACAGCATAACAGCAGCCGTGCCTATCTTTGCTTTGTGTTACCTTAAATGGTTACACTAGTATGAAAAAATTGGCTATTTTAGGTGCAACAGGATCAATTGGTGCAAGCACTTTGTCAATTTGTCGTTTGCAGCCAGAGTTATATGACATTGTATTATTATCGGCTGCAACAAGTGTCGATAAAATGTTATTGCTTTGCCATGAGTTTACACCACAATACGTCTCAATGAGTTGCCCAGTAGCAACGAAGTTATTGCGCAAAAAACTTGCCATTTCAAGAATTAAAACACAGGTGATTAATGATGAAGCCTCGTTATTAGCCTTACTCGCAAGTAAGGAAATTGATTCAGTGATGGCCGCAATTGTTGGCGGCTCTGGGCTTCGAACAGCACTTGCAGCTGTTGAGGCGGGTAAAGAAATATTTTTAGCCAATAAAGAAGCGTTAGTAATGTCTGGGCAGTTTTTTATTGACGCCATACAAAATTCAGGCGCTAAATTATGGCCAGTTGACAGTGAACACAATGCTATTTTTCAAGCAATTTCTCCGAGCTTGCAAAATTCAATTGGTTATTGCGATTTAGCCGCTGAAGGTGTGTTAAAAATTCTTTTAACAGGATCCGGTGGTCCATTTTTGAACTTGCCAATCTCTCAATTTTCATTGATCAGCCCTGAACAGGCGTTGAAACATCCCAATTGGTCAATGGGGAAAAAAATATCAATAGATTCTGCTACAATGATGAATAAGGGGCTGGAATTCATTGAAGCTAAATGGCTGTTTAATGCACAAAACGATCAAATTCAAGTCATCATACACCCTCAATCAGTTATTCATTCAATGGTGCAATATAAAGATGGTAGCGTAATTGCTCAAATGGGTGAGCCGGATATGAGAGTGCCTATTTCCTATGTAATGGGTGGTAAAAAACGCATTGAAAGTGGTGTTGAGCCATTAAATTTTTTCAGTTGTGCCGATTTTTCTTTTACACAACCCGATTATAATCGTTACCCTTGTTTGAAATTAGCAATCGAGGCTTGTTATCAAGGCCAACAATCAACTATTATTTTAAATGCGGTGAATGAAGTGGCAGTTAATGCCTTTTTAAAACAACAAATAAAGTTCCCTCAAATTGCTCAACTGATTGAAAAAGTGTTATCGACTTCATTGACAACGCTTGTTGAATCGATTGATCATTTGTTTTCAATTGATATTGAAGCGAAACAAAAAGCTCAACAAATCATCAAGAGAGATTTAGTATGTTAGGTGCACTTTGGAACTTTGCGGTTTTTATTGTTGCATTGAGTATTTTAGTGGCGATCCATGAATTTGGTCATTTTTGGGTAGCAAGGCGCTGTGGTGTTAAAGTTCATCGATTTTCAATTGGTTTTGGAAAAATCTTATTCAAACATAAAGATAAATACGGTACAGAGTTCGCTGTTGCTATTATTCCGCTTGGCGGCTATGTAAAAATGCTTGATGGGCGTATTGATGAATTAAGCGAAGAGGATAAACAATTTGCCTTTGATCATCAATCGGTTTGGAAACGTATAGTAATTGTAGCAGCGGGGCCGCTTGCTAATTTTATATTTGCTATTTTTGCTTTTTTTTTGATGTATATGATTGGTATTAATAGTGCAAAACCCATTATATCAAATGTTGTTGCAGGTAGCCCCATGAGCGTTATTCATATTAATAAATCTTTTCAAGTTACTGCCGTCAATGGCGATGAAGTTAGTGACTGGGAAGCGTTGAATTTACGTTTAATTGCGCAATATGGTGAAAAATCATTCGATATCACGGTTAAGCCACTCTCACTTCATCACCATCATATTTATTATGATGAAAAACGAAATTATACTATCTCACTGAAAAATTGGCATTTTGATCCTAAAACAGATTCAGTCATAAACAGTTTAGGTTTGATACCTTATCGAGTGCAAGTGCATTTACAAGTTGCAAGAGTAGTTGCTGGTGGATCAGCTGATCAAGCAGGATTACTGAAAAACGATAAATTAATCGCTTTAAATGGCAGTAAATTAACCAGCTGGGCACAATTTGTAACTTTAATTGAAAAGAATGCAAGTAAAACACTGCATGTCGTGATAGAAAGAGGCACAATAGTATCATCGATTGTCTTAACACCTTCGTTGCGAACAAATGCGCAAGGAGATCCGTATGGATTTATTGGTTTAAGTCCAATTGTTGATGAATATCCTGAAGAATATCGTGTTAAATTGCAATTTTCTCCTATTGAAGCCTTTATTAAAGGCATCGAAAAAACAAGAGATTTAACGAAGTTAACATTCGATACGCTTGTGAAGCTTGTTACGGGGCGTATATCGATTAAGACTTTAGGTGGACCGGTTTCAATCGCTAAAGGGGCAGGCATGAGTGCTCATTATGGTATTGAATATTTCCTTGGGTTTCTTGCTTTAATTAGTGTGAATTTAGGGTTAATGAATTTAATACCTTTGCCAGTCTTAGATGGTGGTCATTTACTTTATTTTTTTGTTGAGGTGCTTAGCGGAAAACCAGTACCAATGAAAATTCAAGAGATCGGTTTTAAGATTGGCACTTTTGTTTTATTAATAATCATGACAATTGCAATATTCAATGATTTTAATTTTTTATAACTATGCTAGAAATTGTAATAAATAAACGTATTCATTTTATGCTGTCGATATATAATAAACCCAAGTTAATCACGATAAAGGTCGTTACTATCGACTTGAAGCAATGTAAAGATGCTTAGATTCAATTCTCAAATGCATAGCTTAAATTAGTGGTAAAAGTAGCCAGTTCAATATTTAATCACAACTTTTCTTGTGACAAGATGTAAATAATGAAAAAACATAAACAACTGACTGAGGCTCTAAAATCAAACTTTACGCCCTTGATAAAAGCACAATAAATCAAACCGAAATAGCCAAGCAACTTTGTGTGCATCAATCTTTGATTTCACAAGAGTTGAAACGTAATATTGGCAAGCGAGGTTATCGCTTTATTTAGGCAAATAGCAAAGCAATTAATATGTGAACAAGAGCGGTTTCCTATCCAGTTATGACGATTGAAACGCTTGAAATGATTAAATACATTATATTAAAGCTCAAAGAAAAATGGATCCCAGAGCAAATTACTGGGAGACTAAAAAGTTATATTGAAAGCCCATTAAAGTCAGCCATGAAACATTCTATAAGTTCGTTTGGGAAGATAAAAAACAAGGCGGAGATCCCTACAAATTTTTTGCGTAGGAAAGCGAGATTATACACTTGCAGATCTAAGTAAAAATCGGCTTGACACGGGTAAATAAAGGATCGCCTAAGTATAGGAGAGCGTCCACACATTGTGAATGAACAAACTCGAGTTGAAGATTGAGTTATACAATTGTTCATATGTAAAGTCCATAGGGGTGCCTTGCTTACAATAGTTGAGCGACTCACTCGTTACACTGTAACAAAATGAATTTTCGATAAATAAGCGAGAACAGTGACAGATGCAACGAATGAATGATTGGCACTATTTAAGGATTTAATTTTAACAATCACAGCAGACAATGGTAAGGAATTTTCTTATCACAAAGAGGTTTCACAATCGATTGAATGTGTCTATTTTTGCAGATCCATACTGTTCATGGAAGCGAGGGTTGAATGAGAATACCAATGGACTGTTTTGACAATATTGGTATAAATCTACAGATTTTAAACTGCGCCACGATGATGCTGTTCGTAGTAATTTAATTCAGTTAAATAATAGGCCTGGAAAAGTGATATTATAGCAAACACCATTCGCAGTAATGATTAAACATATGCTAGCACTAGCTGCATGACGATAATGCATTATGCATTTGGCGGTTGAATCTGCCATGTAAAGATTTAATGCATAGCTTTAGCTCAGATGTAATACCTAAGCTCAGTATTTTACCGCACTATTATTAATGATAAGTTGCGCTAATCGTTTGTTGGTATAATTAACTATAAAAAGTTAATTTTCAATTATTTACTAAATTTGCGATTGTTGTTACGGGCGCGACCCGTAGTGCTTGGACACTTGTACCAATCCATAAAGTTAAAAAATTTCGACTCAGAGCTACTCGTCGTTACGACTTAAAGTCTTTATTTTAATTCGACCTTTGATGATTAATGAAGTTAATCATCATGAGGGCAATTTTATGTCTCGTATCTTGGCACAATTTGCCGATCAGACGTTGCATTTCGAAATAACATGGGTATATGAGCTTAAATAAAGGGTTGTATTTTGTATGAAAGGATTAGAAGATCTAATGATTAGAAAAATTTTATTTGCCGCGATTGTTGTTTACAGTGTTATTTATTCGTTTTCTGTACAAGCTGCACAATTTACTGTTACTAATATTGAGTTTAAAGGGTTACAGCGTGTTACGCTAGGTGCAGCCTTATTAAGTTTGCCTATTCGAGAAGGTGATGTCGTAGATGATTATGCGCTTTCTCAAGCAATAAAAAAACTCTATAAAAGTGGTTATTTTAAATCAATTAATCTTGATCGTAAAGGTAATGCATTGATTTTTAATGTTAAAGAGCGTCCTACCATTAGCAGTATCGTGTTAACAGGGAATAAAAAGTTATCGGATAAACAAATTCTAGATTCGCTGCATGCATCCTCTATTAAAGTTGGTGAGTCGCTTGATCGAACTGTACTTTCAGGCATTGATAAAAGCTTGCAAAATTTTTATCATAGTGTAGGTAAATATAATGCACAAGTTGAAACGATTTTTACTGATTTACCACGAAATCGTGCTGCGATACAATTTATTTTTCATGAAGGGTTATCAGCGAAAATAGCACAAATTAATATCGTTGGTAATAAGGTATTTAGTGATAAGACGTTACTTAAAAGGTTAAGCCTCAGTTCGTCAGCTGGTTGGTGGGACTTCTTTGCAGAGGATCAATATCAAAAACAAAAACTCGCTGGGGATCTTGAAGTTATCAGAAGTTATTACTTAAATAGAGGGTATATCCGTTTTAAAATTAATGATACACAAGTCTCGTTGACACCGAATAAAAAGGATGTTTATGTTACCGTAAATGTTAGCGAAGGTGATATTTATAAAGTATCAGGTGTTAAATTTTTTGGTAACTTACTCCACCAAGACAAATCAATTGCATCATTAGTTCCCTTTAAAAAAGGCGATGTGTATTCTGCTGCTAACATTGCAGCGACAGAGCAAAGTATTCGACGATATTTTGGTCGATTAGGTTACGCTTTTCCTAAAATAACGACTTACCCTGAAATAGATGATAAAACTCATACTGTTGCGGTTAACTTCTCTGTCGTTCCTGGTGCGCGTGGTTATGTACGTGATATTAATATTTCAGGAAATTCAACGACCAAAGATGTCGTACTGCGACGAGAAATGAGACAAATGGAAGGGAGTTGGATCTCCAGTGAAAATATTGAGCAGTCGAAAAAACGTTTAAATCGTTTAGGTTTTTTCTCAAAAGTTGATATAAATACCCCGAGGGTGAGTAATGATCTTGTTGATTTAGATGTCAAAGTTGAGGAGCAAGCGTCAGGCTCTTTCAATGCAAGTATTGGTTATGGTACTGAATCTGGAATAGGTTTAACAGCAGGGATCCATCAGAACAATTTTTTAGGGAGTGGTGATAATGTTGGTATTTCAGCAAAAACAAACAAGTATAGCAAAAATGTGAGCTTTAATTATACAACGCCTTATCTTACGGCTGATGCGGTAAGTGGTGGCTTTAGTGTGTATTATTATAAATTCGACGCGGCAAACGCCAATATTGTCGATTATACAACCACGACTTACGGTACGCGAATTAGTACAGGTTTTCCTGTGAATGAAGTTAATCGTTTAGGCTTTAGTCTTGGGTGGGAAGATAATGAAATTTCACAAACTGATGCATATTTACAAACCGAGCGTTTTTGGAATATTTATTATCCAAAGATGAAAGATGAGGGAACAGCAGATTTCCAAAACGTAGATGGCACAGTGAGTTGGATCCGTAATACACTTGATAAAGGTCGTTTAGCGACACAAGGTATGATGCATTCTTTGTCGCTTAAAGTGACTACGCCGCGTTCAGATTTACAATATTTCAAAGTCAACTTTAATATTCGTCATTATCAACGCATCACAGATAATGGTGACTGGACGACTTTACTTCGTGCAAGCGCAGGTTATGGTAATGGTTATGGTAAATTTGACGGCAATGATCAAGTGCTACCCTATTTTGAAAACTATTATGCTGGGGGTTACAGAACTTTACGCGGATTTGCAAGCAATACTGTTGGGCCTCGTGCAATCTATTCAGAAGAAAATTCTGGTAATAAGGATATTTTTGTTACTGATAATGCAATTGGTGGAAATGCAAAATATACGCTCAGTGCGGCAGTGATATTTCCTGTACCATTTATTGATGAAGCTTACAGCAGACTCGTAAGAACGAGTTTATTTATCGATGCGGGGGAGGTTTGGGATACAGAGTTTAATTATGCGGCTATCAGTAAAGAAGATTGTGTTAGGAATTGTGATTATTTAGGGGATTACTCGAAACCAGGTAGGCTTCGCTCTTCAGCGGGTACGCAGTTAACATGGGTTTCACCCATGGGTCCATTAGTCTTTACCCTTGCTTTACCAATAAAAAAGTATCCAGGAGATAAAACGGAAGTGTTTTCATTTAATATTGGAAATACATTCTAATACAATTTGCTCATGTGCTTGAGGCGTTAGGGTACTTATTCTTCTTTTGTTGATCGAAGGTAGCTTTGTGGGCACTAGTTTCAAGGGAGTAACCATCGATAATTAACATTATCGGTTAATTCTACTGATAAACCATTAGGGAGCTGATTGTTTATGGGTAGTATGGTGCTGCTTTACGTTGATTATCGAGTTCGTGTCTGATGTTTCATCTTGAGGTGCCATGGGTATATATGAGCAATTAACCTTGATGATTTTTCACTTTGAAGTAACATAAGCATAAATAATTTTTATTTTTTATTAGGAGCAATATAATGAAACATTTTTTAAAATCATTGATATTAAGTTTGGTGTTTTTTTCACTTTCTTCGACGGTGTATGCTACTGAGGGATTACAAAAAGTGGGCATTGTTTTTCCAAGTGAAGTAATGAAAGTATCAGCACAAAGAGAGCATATCATTAAAAAACTAGAAGCTGAATTTAAGGGGCGTTATACTGAGTTGAAAGGCTTAGAAAAGGAACTTGAAAAGTTAGATAAATCTCTAAAACGTGATTCAGAGTTAATGTCAAATACTCAGCTGACGAAAGAAAAACGTGAAATGGAAGTGAAACTATCAGAGTATAAACTTAAGCGTAAAGCATTTGAAGAAGATAACCGTCGGCGTCAAGGTGAAGAGCAGCAAAAAGTATTAACGGTTATGCGAGATGTTATTAATAAAATCGCTAAAGATGGTCATTATGATCTTATTTTAAATGGCGATCAAATTATCTATGCAAAACCGTCTTATGATATTTCAAAGCAAGTGATTAAAAAAATTAGTGAAAAATAAATTATTAACTGTATTGTAAGGGAAATTGTATGGTAAAGAGTTTAGGTGAACTGGCAACAATTTTAGGGGCGGAGTTAGCTGGTGATGAAGATTTGCAAATCTATCGTTTAGCCCCCTTTGCCTCAGCAAAATCTGGCGACATCACCTTTGTATCAGATTTAATGTTATTAAAAAATATTGATCAATGTTGCGCAAGCGCTATTGTACTCCCTTTGGTAGCAAAATCTTCGTATAAAGGAAATGCCTTATTTTTAAAAGTGCCTTATATCGGTTATGCGATGCTCGCGCGAATTTTTGATACCACGCCCAATTTACCAGTTAAAATAGCGGCCTCAGCGATGATTGATGAAACCGCTGTCATTGGTGATAATGTTGCCATTGCTGAAAATGTTGTTATTGGAGCGAATGTAACTATTGCAAATGACTGTCAAATCTTTGCAAATGTAGTGATTGGCATTAATGTATCGATTCAAGAAAATACAAAAATTTACCCTAATGTGACCATTTATTCTGATTCGGAAATTGGAAAGCGTTGTATTATTCATGCGAACAGCGTTATTGGTAGTGATGGTTTTGGCAATGTACTTCATCAAGGGAAGTGGTTGAAAATACCGCAAATTGGCAAGGTTATTATTGAAGATGATGTTGAAATAGGCTCTTCAACAACCGTTGATCGTGGCTCGCTGTCTGATACCATTCTCAAAAAAGGTGTTCGTATCGACAATCAATGTCAAATTGCTCATAATGTTATTGTTGGAGAACATACTGCTATGGCAGGATGCTCGGGTATTGCTGGTAGCTCGAACATTGGTGCGCATTGTTTAATAGGTGGCATGGTCTCAATTACTGGTCATCTTGAGGTAGTAGATAATGTTACCATTACAGGCAATGCGATGGTGATGCGTGATATAAAAGAAGAAGGTGTATATTCATCAGGGATCCCTGCTATTAAAAATAAAGATTGGACACGTAATACCGCCTATATTTTAAAAATTAGAGATTTATTTAAACGTTTGAAAATACTCGAAAGACAAGTATAAGGATTTTATTGTGAGTACTGAATTAAACGCCCTAGACATAAAAGAAATAATGAATTTATTACCGCATCGCTATCCCTTCTTATTAGTTGATAGAGTCGTTGACTATGTGAAGGGTAAAACGCTTCACGCAATAAAAAATGTTACTTTTAATGAGTCTCAATTTCAGGGACACTTTCCAAACAACCCTGTGTTTCCAGGTGTGATGATTTTAGAAGCTCTTGCCCAGGCTACTGGGATACTCGCATTTGCGACTCATGGGAAACCTGCTGATAACGAGCTTTATTTTTTAGCCTCAATTGACAAAGTACGTTATCGAAAACCTGTTTTACCAGGTGATACCTTGCATTTAGAAGTTATTTATCTCCGTGGAAAACATGGTATGGGTAAGTTTGATTGTCTTGCTAAAGTGGGTGGTGAAGTTTGCTGTCAAGCATTGATCATGTGTGCGAGGAGAATAATTTAAATGGTAAAATTACAATCACAAATTCATCCAACTGCCATCATTCACAAGAGTGCAATTGTTGGCAAAAATGTGAACATAGGGCCATATAGTATTATTGGTGCACGGGTTGAGATTGGTGATGATTGCTGGATTGCACCTCATGTTGTTATTAATGGACCGACTAAAATGGGTCGAAATAATAAAATATTTCAGTTTTCTTCTATTGGGGAGGATTGTCAAGATTTAAAATATGCAGGCGAAGAAACGTTTCTGGAAATCGGTGAAAATAATGTATTTCGTGAAAGCTGTACGATACATAGGGGCACAGTGCAAGATAAAGGCATTACGCGGATAGGCAATAATAATTTGCTCATGGCATATGTGCATGTTGCCCATGATTGTATATTGGGTAATAACATTATTTTATCAAACAATGCAACATTAGCGGGTCATATTAAATTAGCTAATAATGTTATTGTTGGTGGACTATCTGCACTACATCAATTTACCCGTGTTGGTGAGTTTGCAATGATTGGGGGATGCTCGGCGGTAAACAAAGATGTTCCGCCATACTTTTTGATTACAGGAAACCCAGCGAAAACGTTAGGAATAAACTCTATCGGTTTAAAACGCAGTGGATTTTCGAGTAAGGCGATAATGGAAATTAAACGTGTTTATAAAATTCTTTGTCGAAATGGAAATACACTTGAAAATGCAAAATTACAAATCGCTGAAAAACTTGCATCATGCCCTGAATTACAAAGTTTATATGACTTTATTTGTGAAGGAAATCGCGGGATAATTCATTAAGTGATCCTTTAATTTTAAGTTGAACGATCGGATACCAAGAAAGGTTAAATTTTTCTTTTAATTAATGTTAATATCAGCATTTATTTTATTTGCCTTGAGAAACGATATGGACGATGTTAACTACTCTCCAAGTTTTAAGCTCTCCTTACTCACCTTTTTAAGTATTATTTTTGTTGTAGGTTTTGGACTTTTTTACCTTCATGCCAGTTTACATATACTTTTATTAATTTGTCTATTGATAGTTTCTTTAAGTGCATGGCTTATTTCTAAAAATGGTTTTTATCCAATAAAAAAAGCAATGAATATAGGTTTAAGCAATTCTTTTCCTGCTATTTATATTTTTATTTTAATTGGTGTTTTGATTGCAGCCTTTATTCAAAGTGGTACTGTAGCTACGTTCATATACTATGGTATTAAACTTATCTCGCCAGCTTATTTCCTACCAAGTGGTTTGATCTTGTGTAGTGTCATGTCACTTGCAACTGGCACGAGTTGGGGAACAGTTGGCACTGTGGGTGTTGTTTTACTGGGGATCGGCGGGCTGATGGGGATACCACTTGATCTCGTTGCTGGCATGGTTATCTCAGGTGCCTGCTTTGGTGATAAAATGTCCCCCGTGTCAGATACAACTAATTTAGCGGCAATCTCTGCTAAGGTCAAATTGACCGATCATATTAAGAGTATGAGTTATTCTACTGCGCCGACTTATTTTATATCGTTAATTTTATTTTATTTTATGGGATTGCCGTATGCACACAACACTTTATCCACAGAAAACTTAAATGCGTTATTGATCGGTATTGAATCGTTGTACCACATTAATATTTTTATTTTATTGCCCTTAGTCGTGATGATTTCACTCAGTATAAAAGGTGTAGATGCGGTGCCAACGATGTTTTTCTCTATTGTTGTTGCCGTATTAATCGCAATATTTATTCAAGATAAATCCGTAACAGTCGTTTTAAATGCGCTATATTTTGGGCAGGTTTCTCATTCTGGTATTTCATCACTTGATAAAATACTTGGGCGTGGTGGTATGGCTTCGATGATGTGGACACTCTCTTTATCATTAATCGCATTAGCATTAGGCGGCGTATTATCTGAATTTGGATTTTTACGCGTACTTGTTTTTAGTATAATTAAGCGAGTTAAAAGACCAACAACACTGGTGGCAACCACTATAATATCCTGTTTTATTGGCAATTTGACCATGTCAGAGGCTTATATGTCGATCATTCTTGGTGGTCATTTGTTTTCTGGAGTCTACGATAAATTAAAGGTTAATCGTCTTGTTTTATCCCGTTCACTTGAAGATGGGGGCGCGTTAACAACGGCTTTGATCCCATGGACCACAGCGGGAGCTTTTTTTGCTTCTTCATTAGGAATAGATCCGTTAAAATATGCACCTTATGCTATTTTAAATTGGTTAAATCCACTAATTTCAATCCTGTTTGCTTCATTGGGTGTTGGCTTTTTTAAAGATAGGCATCAAAAACACTTTACTTAAAAGAAGATAATGATGAATGATCCAATTCGAATTGGGATAATTGCAGGTGAAATTTCAGGTGATATTTTAGGGGAAGGTTTGATTAAAGCCCTAAAAAATCATTTCCCTAATGCTATTTTTGAAGGTATTGCAGGCCCTCGAATGATTGCGCAAGGTTGTGTTGCTCTTCATCCTATTGAGGCGCTTTCAGTGCTGGGTTTTGTCGAGGTGCTTGGTAAATTAGCCAGTATTTTATCTCTTCGGCGATCTATTATTAATCACTTTATTACCTCACCACCAGATATTTTTATTGGCATTGATGCACCCGATTTTAATTTAACGGTGGAATTAAAACTTAAAAAACAAGGCATCAAAACAATTCATTATGTTAGTCCCTCTGTCTGGGCGTGGAAATCATGGCGTATTCATAAAATTGCCAAGGCAACAAATTTAGTGTTGGCATTTTTGCCGTTTGAGAAAGCATTTTATGACAAGCATAATGTGCCGTGTATATTTGTAGGGCACACACTTGCAGATAAGTTACCTCTTATCCGAGAAAAATTAAAGGCTCGCTCAAGGTTAAAACTTGATGATAAACAAAAAATTATGGCCATTTTACCTGGTAGTCGGAAGGCGGAAGTCGAGCGACTTGGTCCGATATTTTTGCAAACCGCGCAAAAAATTCATGAAAAACATCCTGATTACACGTTTATAGTACCGCTTGTAAATGAATGCCGAAAACAGCAATTTCAAGCGCAATTAAAAAAACTTTCAGTCAATTTACCCATCAAATTGGTGGATGGGCATGCGAGTGCCGTTCTACAATCAGCAGACTTGGCTCTATTAGCATCAGGCACGGCGGCGTTGGAGGCAATGCTTGCAAAAGTGCCGATGGTCGTTGCTTATAAAGTGAACATGTTGACGTTCAAAATTGCAAAAGCGATGCGTAATGCGGATTTGAAATTTACATCATTGCCCAATTTAATTGCAGATCAAGAAATTGTTAAAGAGCTATACCAGGATGAGTGTACAGTTGAAAATCTCACTGGAGCATTAGAGCAACTGATTACTAATGGTGGAGACAAGATGGTCGAAACCTTCACAGAGCTTCACAAACTTATTAAGTGTGATGCAGATAACAAAGCAGCGCAAGCTGTTGTTGATTTATTAGAGGAGTAATGTGGAATAACAGGTTGCTTAGGCTAAATTTTAAACTGGGTATAAATGGAGAATAAAGATAATCGATAATATAATCAACAACATCAACCCATAAAGGATATTTTTCTATTGATAAAAAAGGGAAGCGCTTGATGCTATCAAAACAATCAAAGCTGAAAAAATAGAGAGTAGAGATCAAAGTGCTTACGATCTGATCTTAAAAGGAAAAGAACAGTTGTTTTCATTTGCAGAGCGAGCACGTTTTATTTTTTCACACTCTGCCTTACGTGAAGGTTGGGATAACCCCAATAGTTTTGTTATGTGTATGCTTAAGCATACTGATAATACCATTTCACGTCGCCAAGAAGTGGATCGTGGTTTACGTATTGCTGTTAATCAGCAAGGTGAGCGACAAGATCATCCTAGTACAGTTTATGATATTAATGTGCTAAGTATTGTTGTCAGTGAAAGCTTTAGTGACTTTGTTTCCTTTTTACAAAGAGAGTTCAATGGATCGCTATCAGCAAGACTACAAATAGCGGATAAAGATTATTTGATTGGTAAAATGTTTTATGTATACCCATGTGACGTAAAAATGCTTTGTCAGGCTCAAGCTCGATAATCAGAACAAGGCACAATATTAGGTAATTGTTGTTCACTTTTCGATTATTGTAACGCAGTCTTGGTTTTCGAGCTTGTGCCCCGCAGGGCAAGGCAACTAGTAACAACCTGCGTTGTTATAAAATCTCTATGTCGAATAACTCTAGGAATTAAAGTCTTTATTTTAATTCGACTTTTGGTGATTAACGCAGTTAATCATCGAGAGGGCAATTTTATGCCTAGCACCTTGGCACTATTTCCCTTGCTAAATTTGCGCTTTTACGTCACATGGGTATATGCAAAATTGCCAAGGGTTCTAGCATACCAACACCGTTAGGAGAAGGTGGCTACAACCAAGATTGGACGATTGCTTTTAAAGAAGGGACGGTAAAGCATATTTTATTTGTAGCTGAAACTAAAGATTCAATGTCTACCATGCAATTGAAAAAAATCGACGATGCAAAAATATAATGCGCTAGAAAATATTTTGAGCGGTTAGGGCAAGAAGATAATGATTGCGCAGAGAAGGTTAAATTTAATATGGTAGCTAGTTACAGCGATTTACTTGAAAAAGTTGGAGTGAACACATGACAAAAATAGATTTCCCTGAAATTACTTACCCTGATTTTAATTTAATTGCAGGTGTTGACGAAGTGGGGCGTGGACCGTTGGTTGGTGATGTTGTCACAGCGGCGGTAATTCTTGATCTAAATAAACCGATTGAAGGGTTAACTGACTCTAAAAAGCTTAGTGAAAAAAAATTAGCGTTGTTATTTGATGCAATTCAAGAAAATGCATTATGTATATCGGTAGGGCGTTGTTCGCCAACTGAAATTGATGAGCTTAATATTTTACATGCCACCATGTTGGCTATGCAACGAGCGGTTGCAGGGCTAAGTATTCAGCCAGAATTTGTGTTTATTGATGGAAATCGTTGCCCTAAATTAGGAATGCCTTGCGAAGCTATTGTGAAAGGTGATTTACGTGTTAAAGAAATTAGTGCGGCATCTATTATTGCCAAAGTCACTCGTGATCGAGAAATGCGAGAATTAGATAAGCGTTATCCTCAATATGGCTTTGCAAAACACAAGGGTTATCCTACAAAAGCACATGTTAAAGCGCTTCAATTAAATGGTGTTATTTCTGAATACCGAAAAAGTTTTATGCCCGTTAAAAAAGTGCTGAGTATATAATGTTAAGTACAGATCCTAAATTTATTCACCTCCGTGTTCACACTGATTTCTCTATGGTTGATGGACTTAGCAAAATCAAATCTATTATTGCTAAAGCGACTTTAATGAATATGCCTGCGATTGCTATCACCGATCAGATGAATTTTTGTGGTTTAGTGAAATTTTATGGCGCGGCACATGATGCTGGGATAAAGCCAATTATAGGCGTTGATTTTTGGGTGCAGAGTGAATTGGTTGAACATCAATTTAGATTAACCTTGCTAGCGATGAACAATGATGGTTATAAAAATATAACAGAGCTTATGTCGAAAGCCTATTTACGAGGTCATATTGATGGTCGCGCTATTATTGATATGGGTTGGCTTTGTGATCATAATCAAGGGGTTATTATTCTATCTGGTGCGAAAGAGGGCGATCTTGGCGCAGCATTATTAAAAGAAAATGAAGCCCTCGCTACGCAAATAACTGCATTTTATCAGGCATATTTTCCAAATCGATATTACCTTGAACTTATTAGAACAAATCGCATAGATGAAGAAAACTATTTACATTTAGCGCTTGATTGGTCTGTGAAAAATACTTTACCCGTTGTTGCAACAAACCAAGTTATTTTTACAGAGGCATCGCTTTATGATGCACATGATATTCGGGTGTGCATTAACCAAGGGCATACATTAGGAGATGAGCGAAGACCAAAAGATTATAGCGCTTTAGAGTATTTACGTAGTATAGATGAGATGTGTGAACTTTTTTCTGACATTCCTGAAGCACTTGAAAACTCAGTAGAAATTGCCAAGCGTTGTAATGTAACGTTAAGATTAGGCGAATATTTTTTACCTGATTTCCCCACACAAGGCATGCATATTAATGATTACTTTATTAAAGTTTCAAAAGAGGGACTCGAACAACGCTTAGATTTTTTGTATGAAAAAAACTCGGCAGATTTTACTGAAATTCGTAAACCCTATGATGATCGTTTAAAAACGGAATTAGATGTTATTAATAAAATGGGTTTCCCAGGTTATTTTTTGATTGTAATGGAATTTATTCAATGGAGTAAAGATAACAATATTCCGGTAGGGCCAGGTCGGGGTAGTGGTGCAGGATCCTTGGTCGCCTATGCATTAAAAATCACCGATCTTGATCCTTTGGCGTTAGAGTTACTCTTCGAACGATTCTTAAATCCTGAACGTGTGTCAATGCCCGATTTCGATATTGATTTTTGCATGGATAGACGTGATGAAGTCATTGATCACGTTGCACAACTCTATGGGCGTGATTCTGTTTCCCAAATTATTACCTTTGGTACAATGGCTGCAAAAGCTGTTATTCGCGATGTTGGGCGTGTGTTTGGTCATCCTTATGGCTTTGTTGATAGTCTTTCTAAGCTTGTTCCTTTGACCCCAGGGATGACACTGAGTAAAGCATTTGAAGAAGAGCCTCGTTTACAAGAGCGTTATGATGCCAGTGAAGAAGTTCGCGTGCTCATTGATATGTGTCGAACGCTTGAGGGAACAATACGAAATGCAGGGAAACATGCGGGTGGGGTTGTAATTGCACCTACAACTATTACTGATTTTTCCCCCCTTTATTGTGATGATGAAGGGAGAAACCCTGTCACGCAATTTGATAAAAATGATGTAGAAACAGCAGGTCTTGTTAAATTCGATTTTTTAGGGTTACGTACTTTGACCATTATTCAGTGGGCAATTGATATGGCAAATGCACACAAAGTCGAAAATGGTGACGCTTTTATTGATATTTCGCGTATTGATTTACAAGAGCCAAAATGTTTTGAAATATTAAAAAAGGCGCAAACAACCTCTGTTTTTCAATTAGAATCCCGTGGGATGAAAGATCTTATTCGCCGGCTGCAGCCTGATTCTTTTGAAGATATGATTGCGTTGGTCGCTTTGTTTAGACCAGGCCCTTTAGGCTCGGGTATGGTAGATAACTTTATAGAGCGCAAACACGGGCGTGAAGTTGTATCTTATCCAGATGAAAAATGGCAACATGAATCATTAAAAGAAATTTTAAATCCGACATACGGTATTATTTTGTATCAAGAGCAAGTTATGCAAATTGCTCAAGTTCTCTCTGGTTACACTCTTGGCGGTGCGGATATGTTGCGTCGTGCGATGGGTAAGAAAAAACCTGAAGAAATGGCAAAACAGCGCAGTACTTTTGAGTCAGGTGCGATAGCAAATGGTGTTGATGCTGAACTTGCCATGAAGATCTTTGACCTAGTAGAAAAATTTGCTGGCTATGGTTTTAATAAATCGCATTCAGCGGCTTATGCACTTGTTTCTTATCAAACATTATGGTTGAAAACATTTTATCCGTCCTATTTCATGGCGGCAGTGATGTCGGCTGATATGGAAAACACTGAAAAAATAGTTATTTTAGTTTCAGAATGCAAAAATATGGGATTAAAACTTGCGCCTCCTGATGTGAATGAAGGCTTGTTTAAATTTAATGTTGATAAAAATAAGAGTATTATTTATGGTATTGGCGCAGTTAAAGGTGTGGGGGAGGGCCCAGTTAATGCCATTATTGAGGCAAGAAATAAAGGCGGGGCATTTAAAGATCTTTTTGATTTTTGTAATCGCATCGATTTAAAACGCTGCAATAAACGTATTTTAGAAAAGCTAATTTTAGCTGGCGCATTAGATAAACTAGGCCCTCATAGGGCGGCATTAACCAATAATTTAGCCGATGCACTTGCTACCGCACAGCAGCATAAAAAAGCAGAAGAATTAGGACAAGCCGATTTATTTGGGGTGTTAACGCTTGATAAGGATGAAATTGAGAACAAATTTTCAGACGTTGATATGTGGTCTGAACAACAATGGCTAGCAGGTGAAAAAGAAACACTAGGCTTGTACTTAACAGGGCACCCCATTAATCAATATGAGGCACATATTCGCGCATTTCACTGTATTAAAATAGTTGATTTAACGGCAAATAGACGTGGGCAGAATAGCCGTATAGCAGGACTGGTTCTTAGTATGCGAGCAATTGTTACAAAATCTGGCAAGCGGATGGGGATCATAACACTCGACGATAAAAGTGCACGTTTAGATATCACTGTGTTTACTGATTTGCTTGATCAGTACGAGTCATTACTTGTTACGGACAATGTTATTATTTTACAAGGACAAGTGAGTGAAGATTTCTTTAATGGAGGCTTAAAAATGAATGCACGTGAAGTGATGAGTATTACGCAAGCGCGTGAACGCTTTTCCTCTAAATTACGCTTGAAACTTAATTCGCAGCATATACCCTCACAATTTCAACAACGATTACATCAAGCGTTAGACTCTGCTAAGGGAGGGATATGTCCTGTTTTTATTGAATACAGTAATGAAGTCGCACAAACCGAGCTCGCATTGGGGCGAGAGTGGTCAATCACGCCATCTGATGAATTATTATTTGATTTAAAGCGATTACTCGGTAACGATAATGTCACCTTGCATTTTGATCATGTGACTGGATAAGCATGGATCATGAAAAATGAAACTGATTTATTTACTCAATTTCGATTGGTGCTTTGTGAATTGACCAAGACTAAATGGACAGTGGAGAGTAATGTTCATATCGCCTTAAGTGGTGGGCTTGACTCGATTGTGTTATTGCATTTGTTTATTCGATTGCGACACGAGCATAAAAATATTCATCTTCTTGCACATCATGTCCATCATGGGTTGAGCAAAAATGCAGATCAGTGGTTAGCATTTTGTAAAAAAACATGCATAACCTCTAAAGTTAAATTTGCTTATTCCAAGATCATTGTAAAAAAAACATCGGGTGTAAATCTCGAAGCAGATGCGAGAGAAAAGCGCTATGAATGTTTAAAATCGAATTTAGAAAAGGATCTATCGCAAAATAGAAACGCTTATTTAGTCACCGCGCACCATCAAGATGATCAACTAGAAACTGTATTGCTCGCTTTGAAACGTGGCTCAGGTGTTGCAGGGCTTCAAGGGATCCTTGGGGCTCAAAAAATGCCTACTTATTCGTTGCTACGTCCATTTTTGTGTTTCTCTAGGGTTCAATTAAAAAACTACGCACACTTATTTTCACTGCTTTGGATTGAAGATGAAAGCAATGAGGATCAACACTTTGATCGTAACTTTATCCGTGAAACGATCACGCCTTTACTAAAAAATCGTTGGCCTTCGATAGCTAAAACAGTCTCGCGCAGTGCAAATTTGATGCAAGAACAATATTTATTACTTGCAGAGCTAGCGCAACAAGATTTATCTTACGTGTTGATGATCGAAAAAGAACGTTCAGTGATTAATATTAAAAAGCTTGCAACGCAGTCTTTTATTAGACAAAAAAACACCCTACGTTATTGGTTTAAGCTTCATGATTTACAATACCCATCATTTAAGCAACTTGATGTTATTTTTAATGAATTAATTTACGCTGCAGAGCAGACAATGCCGAGCATAAAGTTCCTTAATTTTATGCTTAGGCGATATGGAGACAATTTATATATTACGGATTTAAATAAAGTTAGTACACCTAAAAGACCAATACTTTGGGCTGGTGAGGCGTCATTATTGATAAGTGGTTTGACAAAAAAATTACAATTCGAATATTCAGATAAACAGGGTATTATTGTCGATGAAAATTCAACTATCGAAATTTGTTTTAGAAAGCATTTACCCAAAAATTTAACTTGCACGCCCAACGGGCGAAATAGATCACGATGTATTAAAAAGTTATTACATGAATACAGCGTTCCCCCATGGGAAAGGGATTTTGTGCCCTTCATATTTGTTGATGGTATCCTTAAGCAAGCCGTCGGATCATGGTACTGTGATAACGTTGGTGATGAAAAAAAAGTAAAAAAAACACGGCCTTTTAAAAGGTGTCATATTACCCTTAAAGCTTGAATATCACCAAGAGACCTAAAGATGAAAAGTCAGGAGGGCAAAATGAATCGAGGTACTAGGCATACAATCGCCTTCTATATCCGTTACCAATCAAAGTGCGCTAACTTTAGGTGAAATTAAAAATTTGCAAGTTGTCATTGCTCATGCTCGTTAAGGCGTGCCCAATGCAAGGTAATGTAGCATATCTAAGTGTGCTTTTTTGTATTAGCAAAAAAAATCTGTACATGGGTATATATCATATTCATTATAAATTTGTGGGAGCGCATTCCAAACTTTATAAGCTAATGTGAGAAGTGAGCCTGATAGGGAATCGCGCTTAATGGGCGTGGCCCTGTACTCTAACATCGTGGTTTAAATGGAATTTTAATTCTCTATCTCTATGTGATATTTGAAATTATTTTGATATGAAAAATCTGTATAAAAACTTTAAATATGTAGAACTTTAGTGATCTTGTCTTACTTATTTTTATGTCGAAATTATTCACTGTCATGGAACGTAGCCGTAGACCAATGGTTAGCCATTAGATCCTCTGCTAAATTTTTTTGAGCCTGTGATTCGAGATACTGAAATCGACTCTGAAGTGATGGATCGTTAGCATCGATGCCAGCATCTTGGAAGTATTTTACAATGAGTTCATAAAATTCGGTAGAGCCATTTGAATCTTTAAGTGCTTTATAAATCAAGTCGGCCCGCAAGGTACCGAAGCTCTGGATATTGGGCTTTGGTTGGCGATTTACAATGTTGATCTGTGGTGGATCGTCAGCCGTCGCCACGCCTCGCATGTTAATCTTTGTCATTGAGGGCAAATCTTGGCGAAATGCGCTGGTGCCATTTTTATTTTGATAATCTCTTAGTAAATCGAGTACTTGATTTGTTACCGTAATGTCTTTCGTATATATAATGATGGAATCTAAGCGATTGCTTAGTCCGATCTTTGCTTCCCTAACACCGTTGATTTGTTCGATGATATTATACACAACATGGGTAATGATTTTTATAATTTTATGGGGTTTCACGCTTAATATCACGCGATGGCTTGTCTTGATGGTGCGACTGTGATTGCTAAAAAAATGATAAAAAGTGTGTTCAAGCAAGCCAGTGAGATAATTTTCTACGGTGAGACTAGCGGCGGTTGCTAAGGGCGTGAGTGTTATTAGCAACTGATGGTCTTGGATGAGATCACCGTTTTGTAAATAATTCAATCGGGTATCATGCAACTGTCCGAAGTAAAAGGTTTCTAAACATTGTACCTGTGGTTGTTCGTTCCGTTTTATTCCAAGCATATAGAGCTTGTGAATACGCATCGAAATTTCTACTGATCTTCCATATATTTCTGGGCGAGGCTCTTCGACGCGAGCATAAAGCCGATAGATATAATATGCATTATTTACGTTGTCTCGTTGCTCCCACACTTCATTGGCTAATTTAAGTAATGATCCTGACAGTGGGATAGTGCTTAGTGGGCGAGAAGGAGTACTATGACTTCGAGGCCTTAATGTCATTTTAATTCTCCTGATGTGAATTTGTTTAACTTCATGAATTCGCTCAAAGTAAGTGCATTTTTACAGATTAGATAAGCAGCTGTTATAATTTGGCTTTTTTCTCGTTAATGAGTATAAAAGCGTTAAATAGGTAATATGTGTATACCCGTTACCACTCAAGATGCAGGGTAAAGTTTTTGGAAGTTGTTATATATCCGGCCACTTAACACAGCACCTATAATTGGTAAAATAAAGGCAAAAAAAATATTAAGACTACGCTTGAAATCCTTTCCTGTCGAGAAATATTGATTATTTCTTGCATGCTCATTCATCACCTTCCAAAGTCGCTCTATCAGGTTTAAGTTCGAGCTATAGGCAGGTGAATAATGAAGTTTTATACCTATACCCATGTGACTTAAAAGTGCAAATTCAGCAAGGGCAATAGCACCAAGGTACTAGGCATAAAATTGCCCTCTTGGTGATTAACTGCGTTAATCACCAATGGTCGAATTAAAATAAAGACTTTAATTCCTAAGTAGTTATTCTAGATAGAGATTTTATAACAAAGCAGTTTGGTACTCGTTGCCTTGCCCTGCGGGGCACAAGCTCGAAAACCAAGACTGCGTGACAATAATCGAAAAGTGAACAACAATTACCTAATATTGTGCATTGTTAAGATCATCTGGCTTGAGTCTGACAAAGCATTTTTGCGTCACATGGGTATAAGTATTAATAAAATGCCGAAATATAGTAATGTATTAGGCGACAATTAACTT